>JAEDMD010000005.1 GCA_016303195.1 Oscillospiraceae bacterium
TGGCGAGTGATCTTTTCACGCTCTGCTGCCATTTCGAAGAACATATCAACGATATTGACTACGAAATGGCAGCAGAGCGTGAAAAGATCACTCGCCACGATGTTATGGCTCACGTTTTCACATACGGACAGGCTTGCCCGGATGCCGCAGGTATCATCCATCTCGGTGCTACTTCATGCTATGTGGGCGATAACACCGACGTTATCATCATGCGTGATGCTCTCAGGGTTGTCCGCAGAAAGCTCCTCAATGTTATGAATAATCTGGCTAAGTTCGCAGACCAGTACAAGAATATGCCATGTCTGGCTTATACTCACCTCCAGCCTGCACAGCTCACTACTGTCGGCAAGAGAGCTACTCTCTGGCTCAATGAACTCCTCATGGACTTCGAGGACTTGGAGTACCGTATGTCAACTCTCAAACTCCTCGGTTCTAAGGGTACAACAGGCACACAGGCATCATTCATGGAGCTTTTCGAGGGCGATACTTCAAAGATCAAACAGCTTGAAAAAATGATCGCTGAGGAAATGGGATTTGATGCTGTTGTTCCCGTTTCGGGTCAGACCTATTCACGTAAGGTGGATTCAAAGGTTCTGGAGGTTCTCAGCGATATCGCTCAGACTGCAAGCAAGTTCTCAAACGATATGAGACTTCTCCAGTCATTCAAGGAAATGGAAGAACCACGTGAGAAGAAGCAGATCGGTTCATCCGCTATGGCTTACAAGCGCAATCCTATGAGATGCGAGAGGATCACTTCCCTTGCACGTTACGTAATGATCGACAGCCTCAACCCTGCATTCACAGCAGGTACACAGTGGTTCGAGAGAACTCTTGACGACTCCGCAAACAAGCGTATCTCCGTAGCTGAGGCATTCCTCGGTGTTGACGCTATCCTCAATATCATGATGAACGTAACAAACGGCATCGTTGTATATCCCGAAATGATAAGACGCAGAGTTATGGCTGAACTTCCTTTCATGGCAAGCGAAAACATCATGATGGACGCTGTTAAGAAGGGCGGAAACCGTCAGGAACTCCATGACCGTATCATGGACTACTCAATGGAGGCAGGCGCAAACGTTAAGGAGAGAGGCCTTGACAACAACCTTTGCGAACTCATCGAAGCAGACCCGATGTTCATGGTAACAAAGGAAGAACTTGACGCTGTTCTCAAGCCTGAGAACTACACAGGCAGAAGCTCACAGCAGGTGGACGAATTCCTTGCTGAGTGCATCAAGCCTATACTCGACGCTAACAAGGATATTCTCGGCGAGAGCTTTGAGATGAAGAACTGATCCAAAAAGCAAGAAGAAATCAGAGGGGCGGATCATATCCGCCCCATATCCGAAAATGAGGTGTTATATATGAATATACAGCAGATCATAAAAATCGCAGTCACAGTCGTTGTTGCTCTTGTACTTCTGAAAATAGTATCAGGCATATTACTTGCGGTCACTGTTCCGCTTATCGTGCTGGTTGTCAAGATATTCAGAGTTCTGCTGGCTGTTGCGGCTATATTGCTCATTTTGAAATTCCTCGGTGTCGGTTTGAAAAAATAGCTGTCCATGCTGATATAAGGAGATACAATGAAAAAAGAATACCTTGAAGCAGGAAAGATAGTCACTACTCACGGTATCCGTGGCGAAGTGAAAATAATGCCTTATACCGATACTCCCGACCTGCTTGCGGAGTTTGACAGGCTGTTCATCGGCAAAAACAAGGATGAACTCATCATTACACGCTCCCGTGTGTTCAAGAATACAGTCATTGCAAAGATAGAGGGAGTCGATACTCCCGAAGCCGCTGAAAAGCTCAGAAATAAAATGCTATATATGCACCGTGACGACCTTGAACTTGACGATGATACATACTTCATACAGGACCTCATCGGTCTTGAAGTCCGTGACGCTGATACGGACAAGGTCTACGGAAAGATAGCGGATGTTCTTGAAACAGGCGCAAACGATGTTTATGTCATAAAGGGCGAGGACAGAGAGTACCTTATACCTGCGATCGCTGATGTGGTGGTTTCCACTGATATCGACAACAACCTTATGACTATACGGCCTCTGGAGGGGCTTTTTGACTGAATATGAAAAAGAAGAAGCTATGCATTGCGGCTGCTGCTATTGTTCTTGCGGCTGGTATCGCCTATGGTTCAGGTGTTCCGACAAAGCTGAAGTACTGGGATGAATACAAAAAGACCGAAGATATCGATGTTATGGAACTTTCCTATGCATCTATTGATATCCCCGATGACTGGCAGGATTATAAGCTCCGCAAACTGGTATACTGGGACAACAATAATGATTGTAAGATGGTAAATCAGCCCGATGAATCATTCAGTGTTCCCGATGACTGTGAGTCTTATAGTATCACCGATATCAGCTTCAAGGCCCCTGCAGGCCTGGTCTATGACGAAAACGACAGATGCTTTACCGATGTGCTGAGTACCGATGAAGCATATAAAAAAGACCCGACAGTCCGCAAGATGTATTTTTTCGGCGGAACATTCGATGAACTGGGGTTTACTCCTATGGAGTGCGTACATATGTCTCTTATGGACCTGAAAGTTGATGAGAATGAGGTAAACAGCCTGGCGAAAGCACTCGGCAAGGAAAGAGTCAAAGACGGTATAGACGTTTATCTTGTCGGCGCTGAACTGGGATCTTCTGATTTCAATGCAAAGACCTGCCGCAATGCCGAGACTTTCTTCAAGCTGGGCGGCGAACTGGCAGGCTGGGGATTCGGGAAGCATATCCGTCATTACAGTGTGAAGAATGACGATTACAAGGCATTTATAACTCAGTGCCTTGATAATGTGCCGCTGTCGGACGAATCCTTCAAGGCTATGCATTTGCTTACATGGGATAAGACATTCCATAGCAGATCAAGAGAGACGATCGAGTACAATTCTCACGTTGATACAAAGAATTTCAACTCTCTGTCGGCAATGCACCTTCTTACGAATGATCATACGGATGCAATAGTAAATGTTTCTGCAAACGATCCCGAAACCGAACTGGCTGTATTAAGCACAGTAAAGGTGAATGTAAAGGTGGATTGAAATGCCATAGGAGTTTATTATGAAAAAGATAACAGCCTGTATTGGAGCGGTTCTTGCAGTCATCGGATGTTCGGCTTTTGCCTTTCAGGGAATGGCTGTAAGATTCAGCCATTGGGATGAATTCAAAAATATTGAACACGTTGCGGTTGAGGATATATCGCAGAAAAATTATGATATTTCCGATGACTGGCAGGAATATTCCATGAACGGTATCAGCTTCACAGCGCCGTCGGGACTGGAATATGACGAGGATGACGGGTGCTATACGGATGTTCTCAGCACTGACGAGAAATACCGAGGCAACGCAAATGCACGTAATATCTACATTTTCGGCGGTGAACTCTCACAGCTCGGCGAAAACAGTTTCAGACCGCTGAAAGACCTCGTAGATGCTGTGGAGGGGCTGACAACTCCCGACGAACTGAAAGATCTCTGCGACTGGTCAGGCAGGGAATATCCGCAGGACGGTATCGACTTCGTCCTGCTGGGCGCTGACCTGAATATGGACGATTTCAACATCCACAGCTACAAAAATGCAAAGACTTTCTTTGAAATAGGCGATGAACTGGCAAACTGGGGAAATCTCGGTTCGGTGCGCCATTATAAGCTGAATACCGACAGATGCAAGGCTTATGTTGTACAGACCGTAAGGAAAGAACCGCTGAATTTCGACCCTTTTGCTTCGATCCGTCTCCTTGACAGTGATGGCAGGGAAGCGCATCTGAATGTGAGTACAGGCAATGAAGAATATGATATGACTGTAATCAGCACTGTTAAGCTGAACTGAGGACAGACTGAACGGAGGTACAATAATGCTTGAAGCAATAATCGAAGAACTGGTCGGACTTGTTTTAGAAGGAATGATAGAAGGAAGCACTAACAGCAGAGTTCCTAAGCCTGTAAGATGGGTGCTGAGGGTAATTGTTTTTGCGGTATATGCGGCTTTGATAGGCATACTCCTTCTTGTGACAGTTGCAGGATTTCGTAACGGAAATACAGGCATAGCAATCTTCACACTTGTTCTGTCAATACTTCTTTGTGTAATGTTTGTTATAAAAACAATAAACAGAAAAAAAGGAAGATAAATTCAGGGGCGGATACTATCCGCCCATTTATGTGATATAAAATATACCATAATTAAGGAAGTGAAAATATGAGAATCGAAATTGCAACCCTTTTCCCCGAAATGTGCGAGGCTGTCCTCGGCGAAAGCATCGTAGGCAGGGCACGTAAAGCCGATAAGATACAGGTACACTGCCGTCAGATACGTGAGTACACTCAGGATAAGCACCGCCGTGTGGATGATACTCCCTATGGGGGCGGAATGGGAATGGTCATGCAGTGTGACCCGATTTACAATTGTTACAAGGCGGTCTGTGAAGAATTCGGTTCAAAACCGCATACAATATATATGTCGCCCAAAGGAAAAGTCCTCGACCAGCAGAGAGTTGCGGAACTGTCGAAAATGGACGATATCCTCATTATCTGCGGTCACTATGAGGGCGTTGACCAGCGTGTCATCGACAAGATAGTGGACGAGGAAATTTCCATCGGTGACTATGTTCTCACAGGCGGCGAACTGCCTGCAATGGTGCTGACAGACGCTGTTGCGAGAATGTGCAAGGGAGTTCTCTCAGACGATGTGTGTTTCGAGGAGGAGAGCATTTACAGCGGACTTCTTGAATATCCCCATTATACCCGCCCCGAAGTCTGGGACGATGTGGCTGTTCCGCCTGTTCTCCTGACGGGACATCATGCCAATATTGAAAAATGGCGGCACGAAAAGAGTCTTGAGATAACCGCCGAGCGCCGACCTGATATGTATGAAAAATATATGGCGGAACATCCTGCACCGCCTGAAAAGAAGAAAAGGAAAAAATGACCAGTAGGTCAGTTGAAAACTCTTTCTGTTTTATGTGCAAGGTTGACTTATTCGCTATAAAAAATACTAATATTGCCATATAATGAACTAATAATGAACGGATTAAAATTTAGTTTGGATAGTTTAAATACAATAAAATGTTGAATATTGTGGAAAGTAAACAATGATAGTCAACATTTTTTTGTGGTGAATATAAACAAGCAGAAGAAAAAAATGAACTTCTGATTTAATCTAAATGTAGAAATTAAATGATTCTTTGGATTTTAAATAAAAAATCCATTGACTATGTACAAATTTGATTGTATAATGATATCAGCAAGTGAGACATTTGCGGCGACCGCCAAACAGCAAATACCCAATATTATAAAACAAAAATCACGGCGGCGCATCTGAGAATAGGAGAGTTGTATATGTTTGTCAGAGAAGTAACAGTAAAGAATCAGGTTGGACTTCACGCAAGACCCGCTACCTTCTTCATCCAGAAGGCTAACGAATTCAAGGCTTCTATCTGGATCGAAAAGGAAGAGCGCAGAGTCAACGCTAAGAGCCTTCTCGGCATCCTTTCACTCGGTATCGTAGGCGGTACAACCATCAAGGTTATCGCAGACGGCGCTGACGAAAAGGCTGCTGTTGATGCACTCATCGATCTCGTTGACAGCGGTTTCAGTGAGGAAAACAGATAATTACCAACAACCCAACTCAAGGGCGTTACATAGGTAACGCCCTATTTGTTTTTCTTTGATATCACGAAATTGACTATTGGTCATGATTTTTGTGGAAAGTTTGACTATCGGATGATAGCTTTTATATCACTTGTTTATGCAATCTGCCATATTTTCAGCAAAAATCGCATATCCGCAGGTCGGATCGGCTACAAATACATGAGTTACCGCACCTATTATCTTGTTGTTCTGGATTATGGGACTGCCGCTCATGCCCTGAATTATACCGCCGGAGGCTTCAATAAGCCGTTCGTCGGTTATGCGGATCATCATATTTCGGGTGCTGTCCTCGGAAGTGTAGTCTATCTTTTCAATGTTGATGGCGTAGTTTTGCGGTTTGTCGCCGTTTACCGTCGTCCATACCTCCGCTTCGCCTGTGGTGATGTCTTGTCGGTAGCCAAGTTTGAATTCCCTGCTTTCTGCCGATATTTCGGCAAATGATTCCTCGTTCAGCGCACCGAAGATTCCGCATCCGCTGTTGGAATCAAGCGTTCCGAAACTGCTTCCTGCGGCGAATCGCCCACGAAGTTCACCGGGGATCCCCTTTTCACCACGTTTGGCATCGGTTATATCAATTGGAACGGCTTCTCCGCTGTGAAGGGGGACGATGCCGCCTGTGTCGCTGTCGCAGATGGGATGGCCAAGTCCTGCGAATCTGCCTGTTCCCTTATCGATGAACGTCATCGTGCCTATTCCTGCAATGCTGTCACGAACCCACATTCCGCCTTTCCATTGACCGCTTTGTTCCGAAAATACGGGCTTCATCACCGTTTCAAAACTGCTGTCATCACGCTGGACGGAAAGCCTTATCGGTGAACCGCCACTTTTGGTGATAAGCGCCTGAAGCTGTAAGTTCGAGGTCAGAACTGTTCCGTTGGCAGAACGGACGATATCGCCTGTTTCGATACCTGCCTCAGCCGCAGGGCAGACCGATGTTCCGCTGTCCGCTTCGACATCGCCAAGCCCCGTGACCATTACTCCTTCCATCAGCAGTTTAATGCCGAATGGCCGTCCGCCGACTATGAGAGTCGGAGCTTCTGCCTGTTTAAGCTGGACGTTTTTCACGGGTATCGCCCCGAAAAGCGAGAGAGTCGCTCTGTCAGCATCCATCGGGAATATTTCGTCGGTATCCCCAGAACACAGTGAAATTTCGGGGTATTCCGCAATATGCACCTCCGCATTGACTTCCGCTGTCAGAACATCGGGAAGCCGCTGTGAATAGTAATGTGCGGTAGTGAATAATCCTGCAAGAGCCGCAAATAATAGACTTGCGGCGGCTTTTGACATAATTTTTCTGATACGCATTTTGTCATTCCTTTCGTGTTCACTAAGGGGTGAACATAATTATTATTTGCCTGAACGAAAATTTTATAAATGAAAATCGGAGTAAAAAATGAGAAAAATAACCGAAAAAACCTGCCTTCCCATGAAACTGCTGAAAGCCGCCATAGTTGTACTTTCAGCGATATATTGCCTTTTTATGCCTGCTATGACAGGTGCGGGACTGCTTTACAACAGCGATTCCTACGGCGAGGAACTTACACGCATCGGTGCGCTTTTTATAATCTCTGCGGCTATAATGTCAGCGGCGGCGGTGTTGTGCTTTTTCAGGAAAAAAGCGGCAAATATAATGGCGGTGATATTTTCTTTTTCGGGAACTGCCCTTTGTCTGGCAATGCTCCGAAAACTTTGCATCCATGCGGATAAAAGCGGCTGGTCGGATAAATTCACGATGGAACAGATAAGCCGTATGTATGAGCGCAGACTGCTTCCATGCATCATCCCTGCCGCTCTTATAATCGCCTGCGCTGTTATTCGGATGAGACGGAAGCTAACTGAAAATGCTTCGTATACATCTATATTATAACCCGACTGAGTCACGGAATGTGTCACTTCCTGCGGCTTTCAAAAACTGTGCATAATGCTGTATTTTGTGTCGGATTTTTGTAAATTACCATCGCTTCTATTGACACTTATTCCGCTATTTGCTATAATTGACATAACGATGTTCAGCAGGAATGTGCCCTCAACATTCCACGTCGGATACAAAATATACGTTAACGGAACATCGAGGGCGGTGTTCACTGAATTTTTAACAAAAATGAGTAAAAGAGATAAATATAAACGACTTATCACCTTTGCTTCGGCTTTGGTGCTGATGGGGATACTGACAGGGATATTTGCCTTCGTCTGGTACAAGGAGTACAGCGAATCCATCGTTCTGCCGTATTACAGGCGAGGAAACTGGACTCTCATCGCCATCTACTGCCTGCTGATATGGCTGTTTTTCAAGGCATACGGCGGATTCAAGCTGGGCTATCTGAAAAAAACGGATATGCTATATTCGCAGCTCATCTCAATGGCCTGCGTCAATACTGTCACATACTTCCTCATAAGCCTTATCGGCCGTGACTTCATGCGTGTCGCTCCGATACTGCAAATGACATTCGTTCATTTCGGCATTATCGCTATATGGACGGTGCTGACAGGAAAGATGTATTTCCTCATATATCCGCCGAGAAAGCTGGTAATAATCTACGGAAGCAGTCAGGCGGCGGCTCTGGTAATGAAAATGAGTCAGCGTGTGGACAAGTACATGATATGCGAATCCGTAAGCGTCAGCGAGCCTCCCGAAAAGATAAGGGAGCTTATACTTAAATATGAAGGTGTCATAATCTGCGATATCCCTGCGGAACTTCGCAACGACTATCTGAAATTCTGCTTCGATCATTCCATACGCACCTATATTGCACCGAAAATATCCGATATCATCATCCGTGGTGCTGACAATATCAGGCTTTTCGATACTCCGCTCCTCCTTTGCAGGAATTACGGACTTGACTTCGAGGCAAGGGCTTTCAAGCGGATATTCGATATTTTCTTCTCGCTCATAAGCATTATCATTCTCAGCCCCGTCATGCTGATATCTGCCATCGCTGTGAAGATATGCGACGGCGGCCCTGTGCTGTATAAGCAGAAACGGCTCACCATCGACGAAAAAGAATTCTACGTGCTGAAATTCCGAAGCATGATAGTGGATGCCGAAAAGGACGGAAAAGCCCGTCTTGCCGCTGAGGAGGATGACCGTATCACACCCGTGGGAAAGATATTGAGAAAATTCCGCCTTGATGAATTTCCTCAGCTTTTCAACATCCTGAAAGGCGATATGTCCGTTGTAGGCCCAAGACCCGAACGTCCCGAACTTTCGGAGGAGTACAGGAAGGATATGCCCGAATTCGGGTTCAGATTAAAGGTCAAGGCAGGTCTGACAGGCTATGCACAGGTAACGGGCGCTTATGATACCACACCTTATGACAAGTTGAAAATGGATCTGATGTACATTGAGAATTACTCGATGCGCCTCGATCTTCAGATAATCCTCATGACTATCAAAACAATGCTGTTCCCACCGCAGAACAATGCCGAAATTTCAGACGGTATCCTGCTGAAACAGCAGAACAAACAGTCGAAGGATGAATGAGAAAATGCACTTATTATGTATTACGAAATAAAGGAGATAAAATAAAATGAAGAACGCACTTATAACAGGAATCACAGGTCAGGACGGCTCATATCTTGCTGAGCTTCTGCTTGAAAAGGGCTACAATGTTTACGGTATATGGAGAAGAAAGGCTACTGTCGATTACGGCAATATCGCCCATCTCAAAGACAAGGTACATCTCATCTATGCAGATATGACCGACCCTGTTTCGCTTATATCCGCTATGAAAATTTCTCAGGCTGACGAGGTATACAACCTTGCGGCGCAGTCATTTGTAGCTACAAGCTGGGACACTCCTCTCAGCACCGCCGATATCGACGCTGTGGGTGTTACGAATATGCTTGAAGCTATCCGCATCGTGAAGCCCGAAGCACGTTTCTATCAGGCTTCAACTTCAGAAATGTTCGGCATGGTGCAGGAAACTCCGCAGAAGGAGACAACTCCTTTCTATCCGAGAAGCCCATACGGTGTGGCAAAGCTGTACGGTCACTGGATAACCAAGAATTACCGTGAAAGCTACGGTATGTTCACTTGTTCGGGCATCCTTTTCAATCATGAGAGCGAGCGCCGTGGAGTGGAATTCGTTACAAGAAAGATAACTCAGGCGGCTGCACGTATCAGTCTGGGCTTGCAGGAATACGTAGAACTGGGAAATATGGACTCAAAGCGTGACTGGGGACATTCTAAGGACTATGTTCGTGCAATGTGGCTGATGTTACAGCAGGACAAGCCTGATGATTATGTTGTGGCTACAAATGAGACAAGAACTGTCCGTGAATTCGTTGAGACTGCATTCAGACACGTAGGCATCGAAGTTCAGTGGCAGGGAAGCGGAGTTGACGAGATCGGCATAAACAAGGCAAACGGCAAGACTATTGTTAAGGTCAACAAGCAGTTCTTTCGCCCTGCTGAGGTGGATATTCTCCTCGGCGACCCTTCAAAGGCTGAAAAGGTACTGGGCTGGAAGCGTGAGATAGACTTTTCACAGCTTGTTGAGCGCATGGTGAAGAATGATCTTGCTATTATCGAACATGAGATCAAGGTGAATGATATAAAGTAATCATGATATGGGGACATAATGGAAAAAATAGGGGGATTTTTTAGTGAATACGGCGGACTTCTGCTCTGCGGACTGCCTGTGCTGGCACTTTTAGTCATACTTTTCGGCATATTCATAAAGATGCTTATAAAAAACCCGAAAAGTATGCTGGGTGCATTGTTTACGATTCTTGGAGTCATCGCACTGTATTTGGTTATCGGCCTTATAGTAGAAGAAAAAAACTGGGATGTCGCAGTTATAATTTTTCTTATCGGCGGTATTGCCATATGGTATACACTTCATGACCCGAAAGGAATGGTCAGGATAATTCTGACAGCAGCAGCGGCGATCGCTGTTCTTGTCGGAATAAGCCGTCTTTTCGGCATAGGACCGGCTGTTCTGGCAGGTCTCAACGGCGTAATGGCGCTTCTGATGTATCTGCCGTTTAAATATCTTATTAAGACTATAAAGCTTGAAAAGAATGGCGCACAGACCACAGGAACTGTCATCGGCAGAACATACGGCAGAAGTGCGGGACATATAATCGGCTACACCGACATCGACGGAAATTACCACTCAGGCCAAGCAGACCTTATGCTGATACGCTGGTGGAAGAACGGCGCTGAGGTAGATGTGCTGTATGACTGTGACGCCTCGGACAATTTCACGGTAAAGACACGGGGACTGCTGAACAGTATCGTCATGTTCAGCCTGATGTTCATATTGCAGGCGGCTGTGCTGGTCGGGTCAATATGGTTTTACTTATCAATTGCGTGAAAGGAGCATTATTATGGGAGAAATGGTTCTCAGGACGGAAAAAGGCGGCTACGCAAGGAATGACGTTCTTGCTAAAGTTGACGCTTATAACACTCTTATTCTTGCTATTGACGAAATGAGACTATCCGATGCGGCAGTTAATGCCGAGCTGGAAAAGATAAGGAATATGCCACTTAATAAGGCAAAAGGCTTTATATTCGCAGGCTCTGGCTTCTCTGTGGAGGATACCGACAACTACATAAAAGAACTTGAAGAAACAATAATGCATAAGATAATGCTTTAAGAGGTAAATATGAAAATAACTTTTGACGCTGTACCCATTTGCAGCGATAAGATAACCGGCATCGGCTGGTGTGAGGTGGGACAGACTCAGGCTTTTGCAAGGATGTACCCCGATATTTCATGCGAATACAGCTTCTTCACAAGCGGCGACAATGAGCGCATAGACCGTGTGTCAAACTTTGCAGGCGGAAATATTGGCATGAATATTTCGGGATTTTCAGGCTATCTCTACCGTGCCGCAAGTACGTTCCTGCCTGTGCCTTATTCGTGGTTCTTCGGCAGTAAGTCCGATATCACGCATTTTTTCAATTACATCATACCGCCGTTCGTTCACGGAAAAAAAGTCGTTACCGTTCATGATATGGTCTACAAGGCATTCCCCGAAACCGTCAGGGGAAGAACCCGCTTTATGCTTGAAATGGGGCTTAAACGCTCCATGAAACGTGCGGATATCATCATTACGGATTCGGAATTCTCAAAGTCGGAGATAGTAAAATATTTTCCTCAGCATGAGAAAAAGATACGTGTAGTGCCATGCGGTGTGGACTTGGAGAGATTCCATCCGTGTACCAAGCCTGAGCGCATACCCGAAGTGAAACGCTCACTTGAGATCGAGGGGGATTACTTCCTCTACCTCGGAACTATCGAACCGAGAAAGAATCTGGAAAGGCTTATTGCCGCATACGGCCATCTTGCAGAAAAACTGGGCGAAAAATGCCCGAAGCTGGTCATGGCAGGCGGCAAGGGCTGGCTCAATGACGGCATCTACCGCCGTGTGGAAAAACTCGGACTGACGGACAAGGTGATATTCACGAAATATGTGCCGTCGGAAGACCTGAATCCGCTGATGTGCGGAGCGCTGGCATTTGTGTTCCCGTCCATATACGAGGGATTCGGTATGCCTCCGCTGGAGGCTATGGCCTGCGGAGTTCCTGTACTTGCATCGGGAGAGGCTTCACTTCCCGAAGTTACGGGAGATTGTGCGATGATATGCGACGCTTACTCCGTGAAAAGCATCGCAAAGGGACTTTATCGCCTTTGCACCGATGAAAAGCTCAGAAACGAACTGAGCCGCAAGGGGATCGAACGTGCAAAAGGCTTCACATGGGAAAGATCGGCTGAAATGCTTAAAGCTGTTTACAATGAATTGAGAACGGAGGATAAAAAATGAGTGAAAATATATTTGAACTGACACCAATGGAGGAATTTCAGATGGAATTCGAGCGCTATTTCCCTGATTTCTACGACGCACTCATCAATGACAGGCTGGACGGTGACGAAGAACTCCGCAGAAGAACTGACAGAATGAATGACCTTGCTCAGAAGGCAGGCATTGAAAGCCTCGGTCAGTATACTATAAATTATATGAACGAGCGTGGATACAAAGTATGAGTCTGCGGATATTGGAGGTCAACAAGGCTTATTATCCCCACACAGGCGGTATCGAGACTCTTGTGAAGCAGTATTCGGAGGAACTCGGAAATATCAGCAATGTTGAGGTGAAAACCCTCGTCTGCCGTGACGGCAGAGGCGGAACTTCCCGTGAGATGATCGACGGAGTTGACCTGACAAGAGCAGGCAGTTTCGGTACTTATTTCTCATGTCCGCTGTCGGCATCATTTATAGGGCTTTTCCGAAAAATGGCGAAAAATGCCGATGTTGTGCATATCCATGTGCCGTTTCCCCTTGCTGATGCCGCACTTATGCTGTCGGGCTTCCGTGGGAGAGTGGCAGTTTCTTGGCACAGCGATATAGTCAAGCAGAAAAAGCTGATGCTGGCATACAAGCCGTTCATGCGCTATCTGCTGAAGCGTGCAGACTGCATAATCACCGCTACTGAGGGACACGTTAAGGGTTCGGGATATCTTCCCGAATTCGCAGACAAGTGCGTCACTGTCCCGTATGGCATAACTCCCGAAGATTACCTGAATATTGAGAAAATCCCGTTCCTGACAGAAAAATGCGCCAACAAGGACAGCGTGAAGCTGTTTTTCACGGGCAGACTGGTCTATTACAAGGGTGTGGAGGTGCTTCTCAGGGCATTCCGCTATGTGGTCGGAAAGGGCTGTAAATGCGAGCTTTTCATTGCAGGAAGCGGTGAACTTGACAGCAGGCTGAAAAATATGGCGGAGATTTACGGTATCGCAGAAAAAGTTCATTTTCTGGGATTTCTCCCCGATGAACAGCTCAAACAGGCTTATGCGGACTGCGATATATTCATTCTTCCGTCGGTGGCAAAAAGCGAGGCGTTCGGTATCGTTCAGCTTGAAGCGATGATATACGGCAAGCCCGTGATAAATACCGATCTTCCGTCTGGTGTGCCTTATGTGAGTCTGCACGGAAAGACGGGATTCACGGTAAGACCCGATGACCCTAAGCACCTTGCGTCAGCCATTATCCGGCTTGCAAATGACGGCAGTCTCCGTGAAAGATTCGGAAATGCCGCAAAACAGCGTGTTCTGGATGAATTCAACGAAAAAGATGTTATAAAAAAACTCTATGACGTTTTGTCAGATGAAAGGAGTGCAGACAAGTGAAAGCACTTATAATCGGCGCAGGCGGATTCGTGGGAGGATACCTCATCCGTGAGCTTTCTTCAGCAGGATGGGATGTTCACGCTTCATGTCTGCCTACTGAAACTATCAGGGGAAATTGCACCGTCCATCACCTTGATATCATGGAAAAGGATAGCATAACCGCTCTGCTGAATAATGTTATGCCTGATATTATATATCACCTTGCGGCACAGAGTTCAGTATCGGTATCATGGAAAAAACCCCAGCTTACCGCAGAAATAAACGTTATCGGCACGATAAATGTCCTTGAAGCCCTGCGTGAAGCGGAGAAAAAGGACATAAGAACGATACTTATAGGTTCGGGCGAGGAATACGGCTTCATCCGTCAGGGTGCGTGTCCGCTTTCGGAAACGGAAAGTCTGAATCCCGGAAATATCTATGCGGCAACCAAAGCCTGTCAGGGAATGTTGGGCGAGATTTACGCAAGAGCGTACAAAATGGATATCGTCATGGTCAGGGCTTTCAATCACTCAGGCCCTGAACAGTCGGAAATATTCGTTATCTCGGACTTCTGCAAGCAGGTGGCTGAGATAGAAAAGGGCATGAGAGAACCTGTTATCTGCGTGGGAAACCTCGAAGCAATGCGTGATTTCACCGATGTTCGTGACGTTGTGAAGGCTTACAGACTGCTCGGCGAAAAGGGAAAGAGCGGACAGGCATACAATGTCGGACGAGGCAGGGCTGTAAAGATACAGTACATCCTCGACACTGTTCTCAGCTTTGCGGAAAAGCCCATCGAAGTGAAGCATGACCCGAAACGCATGAGAGCTTCGGATATCCCGCTGATAGAGCCTGATGTGGCTAAAATATACGCTGATACGGGCTGGAAAGCAGAAATATCTATGGAGCAGACCATAAGGGATACGCTGGATAACTGGCGGACTAAGTTAAAGGAGTGAACCATATGTCCGATATACGACTTACCAACGAGAAAATGCTGACTTTCACAGGACATGAGAAGATCGGCACTTTCAAGGCAGCCGAGAAGCTGACAGAGTTCGGAGAAAAGCAGAATATTGCCAATGAAGCCCTTGCCGCAAATGTAAACGATCTTATCAAGAGAGTCTGTGCAATTGAGGACAGAGAGCTTAAAGACAGAGATATCATGCGTAAAATAGCCGATGAGCTGACTGCGTTCAAGCGTGATCTTGACCGTGTGAGACTTTCTTCAAAGCTGAATAATACTGCGATCGAGCGCCTTGACCATGCTATAAAGCAGTTACAGGAACTCAGCGGTGACAGCAAGCTCGAAGAAAAGCCGTCGGATACATAATACCATGCCGATTTGTTATGACAGAAATTTGTCAAATTTCCCTCGGAACACTTGACATTGTAACCGTTTTGTTATATCATATAAGGGTATGGATAATATATCCTAAGGTCATAAAATAGTAAAAAAAATACGCTATTCTGACTGGAACTGCGGAGATCTGGCACAGCGCTGTCTCCGTTTTATTTTATCTTGAAGGAAGGTGTTATAATGGATGAACTTATGGAACAACTGGATTCCAGAACAGCGTTTACTATCCCGATACTGGGAGGTATCCCTGTGGCTGATTCATGTGTTGTTACGTGGGTGATAATGGGACTGATAGTTCTGCTTTGCCTTATCTTTGTGAGAAAACTGAAAAAAGTTCCCACAGGTTCACAGTGTATCCTTGAGGTATTCATGAACTGGATGGAAAAGTTCTTCACAGATACTCTCGGAGCTAAGGGAAAGAAGTACATACCGATCCTCGGAACGCTTCTGATATATATAGGTATGTCCAATATTATCGGCGTATTCGGTTTCGTACCGCCTACAAAGGATGTAAATGTCACAGCCGCTCTCGCAGGTATTGCGATCATTCTCGTTCAGGTCGCTTTCATCAAGGAAAGAGGCTTCGGAAAGTGGCTCAGGAGCTTTACAAATCCTATCAACATTCTCGACCTCATTACCCGTCCGCTGTCACTTTGTATGCGACTGTTCGGTAATGTACTGGGTGCATTCGTAATTATGGAGCTTATCAAGCATTGCATACCTGTCGGAGTGCCTGTTATCGCAAGTGCATACTTTGACCTGTTTGACGGACTTCTTCAGGCATATGTGTTTGTATTCCTTACATCGCTCTATTTACAGGAAGCAATAGAAGAACATGAATGATAACCGTTCGGAAGGCGCATCAGCTTTCTGAAAGACAAATATGGAGGTAAATTATGGGTTTGATCGCAGTTGGCGCAGGTCTGGCAGTTCTGACAGGCGCAGGCGCAGGCATAGGCATCGGAATAGCAACTTCAAAGGCAACAGAGGCTATCGCAAGACAGCCTGAGGCTAAGGGTTCTATCAACACAGCGCTCCTTCTCGGAAGCGCTCTCGCAGAAGCTACGGCTATTTACGGCTTCGTTATCGCACTTCTCATCATCCTTTCACTGGGAAGCAAATAATCAAGATGACAGAGAAAGGTTTCGGGAATACCGATACCTATTATAAAGGAGGGCGTTTAACCAATGCTGAAATTTGAATTTTGGAGCATCTTAGAGGCTGCCCTGAATGTGCTGATACTGTTCGTGATCCTGAGAATATTCCTTTTCAAGCCTGTGAACAAGATAATGAACGAGCGCACACGTTCCGTTCAGGATGATATCGATTCCGCTAAAAAGGCAAGAGAAGACGCTGAGGAACTTAAAGAACAGTATGAGAATACTATCAGCGAAGCTAAAGAAGAAGCCAAGAATATCATAATGAAGGCTCACGAGGATGCTGAATCCGAAAGAGCCGCTATAATAAAGAAGTCTCATGAGGAAGCCGAACAGATAGTTGCTGAGGCTGACAAGACTATCGAAAACGAGAGAAAAAGGATCATCCGTCAGGCACAGTCAGAGATCGCTGATCTGGCTATCGAGGCCGCTTCAAAGATCGTCGGCGCAAATGTTGACGACGAGAAGAACCGCCGCCTTGTGGACGAGTTCCTCTCAAACGAGGAGGGCGGCAATAAATGAAGGATATCGAAAAAGAGTACCTGAATGAACTTGTCCGCCTTGATATTTCTCAGGAGGATGCCGACAAGGTAAGGAAGATACTGACAGAGGTGGGCGATGTTTCCGACACTCTGGCAAATCCCCTTGTTACATACGATGAAAAGCGCAATATCATCAAGAAGCTGTTCCCTGAGTCAATGCATAAATTCATCATGAGCGCCATCAGGGACGGTCAGATCGAAAATCTCTGCGAACTGCTCGAACAGTACAACGATCTCCTTATCGAAAGACAGGGAAGCATCAAGGCTGTTGTGCGTTATGTGACACCTCTTACCGAAACTCAGCAGGCTGATCTGAAAAAGTTCATCATGGAGAAGTTCGTCAAGGAAGATGTTGATATCGAGTACCGCAAAGACCCCGATATCATCGGCGGTTTCATCCTGACAGCAGGCGATATCGAGTACGATAAGAGCTACCGCACAAGCCTCCGTCAGATGAAGGAGACTCTCCAGACAAAGGCGGCTGAATACGTTGAAGGCGGCGCATCGAAAAAGGACAGTAAATCAAAGAACAGCGATATCATCTCCGTCCTCAAAACTGAGGTAAAGGATTTCGAGGTAAAGTCAGGCGCTACCGAAACAGGCTTCATCACCCGTCTCGGTGACGGTATCGCAAGAGTTCACGGCATGAGCTCGGTCATGTACGGCGAGCTTGTTGAATTTGAGAACGGTGTAAGAGGTATCGTTCAGAATCTTGAAGAAAAGACAGTAGGTGTCGTTCTTCTCGGTGACGATCACGGCCTTACAGAAGGCTCTGAGGTCGTCCGCACAGGCAAGAGAGCAGGTATCGGCGTAAGCGATGAGCTTCTCGGACGAGTTGTTGACGCTCTCGGTTCGCCTATCGACGGTCTCGGCGATATCAAGGCTGAGGATTACTTCCCAATCGAGCGTGAAGCCCCAGGAGTTATCGAGCGTAAATCAGTTAATGTTCCGCTCCAGACAGGTATTCTCGCTATCGACTCAATGTTCCCTATTGGACGTGGACAGCGTGAGCTTATCATCGGCGACAGACAGACAGGTAAGACTTCCATTGCCGTTGATACCATGATAAACCAGAAGGGACAGGATGTTATCTGTATCTATGTTGCCATCGGTCAGAAATCATCAACTGTCGCACAGGTTGTGGGAACGCTCAAAAAATACGGCGCTATGGATTATTCGGTTGTCCTTTCGGCATCTGCCAGCGATCCTGCGCCTTTCCAGTACATCGCACCGTATTCGGGAACTGCCATTGCAGAATACTTCATGTCAAAGGGCAAGGATGTACTTATCATATACGATGATCTTTCCAAACACGCCGTTGCTTACAGAGCAATGTCCCTGCTTCTTCACAGACCTCCGGGTCGTGAAGCATATCCTGGTGACGTATTCTATCTCCATTCGAGACTGCTTGAGCGTTCGAGCCGTCTGGATGACGAGCATGGCGGCGGTTCACTGACTGCTCTGCCGATCATCGAAACTCTCGCAGGCGATATCTCGGCATATATCCCGACCAATGTAATTTCCATCACAGACGGTCAGATATTCCTTGAAAGCGAGCTTTTCAACAGCGGTCTGCGTCCTGCGGTAAACTACGGACTTTCCGTATCCCGTGTAGGTGGTGCGGCACAGACAAAGGCTATGAAGAAGGCGGCAGGAAATCTCCGTATCGACCTTGCACAGTTCAAGGAAATGGAGATATTTACACAGTTCTCATCGGAGCTGGATCAGGCTACCACCGATCTTCTCGATCACGGCCATATGCTTACAGAGCTTCTGAAACAGCCTCTTTACAATCCGCTTCCGCACTATGAGCAGGTAATACTCCTGTATGCCGCTCAGCACGGCTTCTTCAAGGGAATACCGATAAAGGAACTGCGTGAGCATAGAACTGAGCTTATGAACTATATCCGCAGCTACGGTCAGGATATCATCGCTGAACTGGAGGAGAACAAAGTCCTCACAGACGAGCTTATGGAGCGTATCGAGCGCATACTCACTGCGTTTGAGGAATAAGGGGTGATAGTATGCCCAATATGAGAGAAATACGTGAGCGTATCGCAAGTATCCAGCAGATATTGAAGATAACCAACGCCATGTACCTTATGTCATCCTCAAAGCTGAAAAAGGCAAGGAAATCTCTTGAAGCCACCGAGCCTTATTTCTACAAGCTCCAGTCCACCATCGACAGCGTTCTGGAGCATACACCGCACACCCGTCAGCAGTTTTTCGACCGACGGGCGGATATCCCGGAAGAAAAGCGCAAAAAGGGATATATCGTCATTACCGCCGACAAGGGACTCTGCGGAAGCTACAATCATAATATCATGAAATATACCGAGCAGGAGCTTGCAAAAGCCGCTGATATCGACAACTGCTACCTTTTCGTAATGGGACAGGTGGGAAGAATGCACTTCCAGAGAAAAATGCGTGTTGACGGCGAATTCCTCTATACTACGCAGAATCCGACGCTTTACCGAGCAGGAGAGATTGCGGATATGGTAATAGATAAATTCGACAACGGCGAGCTTGACGAGGTCTATCTGATATATACCGATATGATAAATTCAAGCCAGCAGGAGACAAGAACTCTGCGGCTTCTGCCATTTGAGAGAAGACATTTCGGAAAAGCGGCTGACGGCACAATGAAAAAACTGCCGAAAGCCTCATTCATGCCGTCGCCTGAGGAGGTAATGAACTACCTTATCCCTCAGTATGCTAAGGGCATCATCTACGGCGCAATGGTCGAGGCATTCTGCTGTGAACAGCAGTCGAGAATGACCGCTATGGATGCGGCAACTACCAGCGCCAAGGACATGATAAAGGAGCTGTCGCTGATGTACAACCGTGCAAGACAGGCGGCTATCACTCAGGAGATAACCGAGGTATGCGGCGGTGCGGCTTCACTGGATGAGTAATCAGAAAGTAGAAAGTAGTGAAAGTAGAAAGTAGTGATAGTTTCATGCTGCATAATAACGACCATGCTATTTTTCAAAATCTGATTGTTTGGCAAAGAGCGATGGAATTGGTGGAAGAAGTATATAGATTGACAAAATTTCTTCCTAAAGAAGAAACGTATGCTCTGTCAGACCAGATGCGGCGAGCCGCAGTGTCTATACCATAAAATATAGCGGAGGGTGCAGGCAGAAAAACAAATCTTGATTTTGCACATTTTCTTGTTATAGCAAGAGGTTCAAGATATGAACTCGAAACCCAGATACTAATATGTATCAGATTGGGATTTATTAAGGAAGAACAAGCAGCAAAGGCTTTTGAACTCTGCAATGAGATCGGAAAAATGATAGCAGCGCTGCTCAGAAATCTGAAGGAAGAATAAAACTGCTTTCTGCTTTCTGATTTCTGAAAACTGCTTCTTCCTGAAAGGAGAAGCCTATGGAAAAAGGAAAAATAACACAGGTCATCGGACCTGTTATTGATGTTGAGTTCCCAAACGGCAAGCTCCCGATGATAAGGGATGCCCTTACCGTTGAGGTGGACGGCAGAAAGCGTGTTATGG
Source organism: Oscillospiraceae bacterium (assembly GCA_016303195.1). GTDB lineage: Bacteria > Bacillota > Clostridia > Oscillospirales > Ruminococcaceae > Ruminococcus. Next base: position 20,361 of record JAEDMD010000005.1, read on the forward strand.
AGGTGGCTCAGCATATGGGCAACCACATCGTCCGCTGTATCATGCTTGCCACCAGTGAGGGACTCAGCAAGAATATGGAAGTTACTGCTACGGGTTCGTGCATAAAAGTTCCCGTAGGCGAAAAAACTCTCGGACGTATGTTCAACGTTCTCGGCGAGCCTATCGACAAGCAGGGCGACGTTGAAACTGACGAAAGATGGGAGATACACAGAAAAGCCCCGACTTTTCAGGATCAAAGCCCTGTCGTTGAAGTTCTGGAAACAGGAATCAAGGTAATCGACCTCATCGCTCCTTATGCTAAGGGCGGTAAGATAGGTCTTTTCGGCGGTGCGGGCGTTGGCAAGACCGTACTTATACAGGAGCTTATCAGAAATATCGCTACCGAACACGGCGGATACTCTATCTTCACCGGTGTCGGCGAGCGTTCACGTGAGGGTAACGACCTCTGGAACGAAATGCAGGAATCAGGCGTTATCGCCAAAACTGCTCTCGTTTTCGGTCAGATGAACGAGCCTCCCGGATCACGTATGAGAGTTGCCCAGACAGGTCTGACAATGGCTGAATACTTCCGTGACTGCGAGCATAAGGACGTTCTGCTGTTCATCGACAATATCTTCCGTTACGTACAGGCAGGTTCGGAGGTATCGGCACTTCTGGGACGTATGCCTTCCGCCGTTGGCTATCAGCCGACACTTGCTACGGAAGTGGGAGAATTGCAGGAGCGTATCACATCCACAAAGAACGGCTCTATCACATCGGTACAGGCGGTCTATGTGCCTGCGGATGACCTTACAGACCCTGCGCCTGCTATCACATTCGCACATCTGGACGCAACTACCGTTCTTTCACGTAAAATAGTTGAACAGGGTATCTATCCTGCTGTTGACCCGCTGGAGTCGAATTCACGTATCCTTGAACCTGAGATCGTCGGCGAGGAGCATTATACAGTTGCAAGACGCACTCAGGAGCTTCTCCAGAAGTACAAGGAATTGCAGGATATCATCGCCATCCTCGGTATGGAGGAACTTGACGAGGAGGACAAACTTGCTGTATACCGTGCAAGAAAGATACAGAAGTTCCTGTCACAGCCTTTCAACGTAGCCGAGAACTTCACAGGCTTAAAGGGCAAGTACGTTCCGCTGAAAGACACCATCGAGGGCTTCAAGGCCATCATTGACGGCGATATGGACAAGTACCCCGAAGCTGCTTTCCTTATGGCAGGTACTATCGACGATGTGCTTATCAAGGCAAAGCAGATAGAGGAGTAAGGGAGGCTTATCATGGCTAAGACCTTTCATCTTGAAATAATAGCAACAGACCGTGTATTCTTTGAGGGCGAGGTGGAGCATCTCGTTATCACGGCAATAGACGGACTTCTGGGAATACTCCCCGGACATGAACCGCTGGTCACTTGTCTGCCGACCGGCGAGCTGAAATACATGGTGAACGGCAAGTGGAAATATGCGGCAATATCCGAAGGATTCATACAGGTAATGCCCGAATCTTCCATAATCCTTGCAGACACCTGCGAGCTTCCTGAGGAGATCGACATAAAACGTGCCGAAGCCGCAAAAGAACGTGCTGAGGAACAGCTCCGACAAAAGCAGAGCATCAAGGAGTATTACCAGACACAGGCGGCGCTCAACCGTGCAATGAACCGACTGAAAATATCACAGAAGCATTTCAAATAGAGATCAGATAATAGAAAGCAGCAGAGACGGCATTACACTGCCCTCTATTTGTCAGAAATAGAAGTTTGGAATAGTATTCTGCTCTCTGCTTTCTGACAACTGCTTTCTGTAATTATGCATAAGTGGAAATGGTCTGAATTGTGCATATTCTGCAATTATTCAGATTTGCCGCTCAATTGCTTGACTTTTTGTTAAGTTTATAGTACAATAATTATAATTGTCGTAGAGACAGGAAATAAGGGCGCATGGCGCTTTTTGCTGTGCGTACCCGAGAATCAGGAGGCATGACCGTGAAAAAAACACGCAAATCAACATTCTTTGTTGTCGTCATCCTCATCGCACTGTTTGCAGTGACCTCGGTTTTAGGCATAGATCAACTCTTTGCCGATAAAACTACCACCTATGTCAAGGGTGTTGACGATATCCGCCTTGGTATCGATATCAAGGGCGGTGTTGACGTTACTTTCGCCCCCGCAGGCGATTATGACGCTGACCTGACACAGCTTGACTCGGCTACCGAGATCATCAAAACAAGACTTACTGCCCTCGGTATCACCGATAACGAGGTGTACAGCGATGAGAAAAGCGACAGAATCATCGTTCGTTTCCCGTGGCAGGTAGGCGAAAGCGATTTCAACCCTGAGGCTGCTGTAAAGGAGCTTGGTGAAATGGCTGAGCTGACTTTCAGAAAAGGCACTGACAGCGAAACAGACGATGACGGAAATACGATCCCTACCGCTGAGATAGTTCTTCAGGGTGCAGATGTTACTTCGGCACAGGCTCAGTACCGCCCCGATGATAATGGTGACTACGAGTACCTCGTTGCTCTCGAACTCAGCTCCGAGGGTGCTTCAAAGTTCGCAGAAGCTACTGCTGAGCTTGCAGGTTCATCCACTCCGATCTCTATCTGGATGGATAATACAATGATCTCCGCTCCTTCCGTAAACAGTGCCATCACTGACGGAAGCGCTGTCATCACAGGTAACTTCACTCAGGAAACTGCCAAGAAGCTGGCTGACCAGATCAACTCAGGCGCTCTCCCGTTCAAGATGGAGACAAAGAGCTTCAAGACCATCTCACCTACAATGGGTGAAGGCTCACTGGACGCTATCCTTCTTGCCGCTCTTATCGCATTCATCGGTATTGCAATATACATGGTAGTCCTTTACAGACTCCCCGGATTTGTTGCAGTTATCGCTCTTATCGGTCAGATAGCAGGTTCAATTGCCGCTATCACAGGCTGGTTCGGCTTCATGAACGGCTCAACTCTTACCATCCCCGGTATCGCAGGTATCATCCTCGCAGTCGGCATGGGCGTTGATGCCAACATCATCACAGGCGAGCGTATCAAGGAAGAACTCCGCACAGGAAAGTCACTTGATGCCGCTATCAAGATCGCTTACAAGAGAGCGTTCTCCGCTATCCTTGACGGTAATATCACAAACGTTATCATTGCCGTTATCCTTATGGGAGCTTTCGGTGTACCTGACAGCTTCTTCTCGAAGATACTCAACAAGACTATCTTCTTCGCATTCGGCGCTACTGCCGAGGGTGTTGTTTTCTCATTCGGATTTACCCTGCTCGCAGGTGTTATCTGCAACTTTATCTTCGGAGTTTTCGCTTCAAGACTCATGGTAACTTCACTCTCCAAGTTCGAGTGCTTCAGAAACAGAAAGTTATACGGAGGTGACGAGAAGTGAGCAAGAAAAAATCTCAGAAAGAAACTCCCGTAACTTTACCTGAAAAAGTTTATGATTTCTGTGCAAAGAAGAAACTCATACTCGGTGTAGTCATCGCCGTTGTTGTAGTCCTTCTGGCAGGCATAATCATCAGGGGCGTTCACCTTGCTATCGAATTCAAGGGCGGTACTCTGATAACATATACCTATCAGGGCGATATTGATTCAAATGCAGTATCATCCGCAGTAAGTGAGGTCGTTGGTTCATCCGTCGTTGTAAGAACAGGTGAGAGCCTTGATTCAGGCGGAAAGCAGATCACTATCTCATTCGTATCAAAGGAAGGCCTTACAGCCGACAGACAGACTGAGCTTACAAACGCTCTCAGAGAGAAGTTCGCAAGCAATGAGCTGGAAATCTACGATTCAAATGACGTTAGCCCGTCATCAGGCCGTGAGTTCCTGCTGAAGTGCTTCATCGCCGTACTGTTTGCCGCAGTTGTAGTAATCATCTACATCGCTATCAGATTCCGCAATATCGGAGGCTGGTCAGCAGGTGTATGCTCAATATTCGCACTTTGCATGGACATCCTCGTGGCATTTACAGCTACGATAGTATGCGGCTTCAATATTGATTCAAATATCGTTGCCGTAATACTCACCATCCTCGGTTACTCTATCAACAACACCATCGTTATTTACGACAGAATCAGAGAAAACCGCAAGCTGATGCCAAAGGCTACACTGAACGAGCTTATCAATGTAAGCTGTACACAGTCACTTACAAGATCAATAAGAACATCTATCACAACTATCGGTACAATGCTTATCGTTACAATAGTTGTAATGGTAACAGGCTATGATTCACTGCTCAGCTTCTCAGTACCGCTGATGTTAGGTCTTATCTCAGGTACATTCTCCTCACTGTTCGTAGCACCTGTAACATGGTCATGGTGGAAGAATAAAGCCGCTAATAAGTAATCAGTTAAAAGAACTGCCTTAAGGGGAGTACTCATATAGCAGCTTTATATGTATTATCGGGGGAAACCTTTCTGAGGAAAGGTTCTCCCCCGTACCCCCTTCCAAAG
>JAEDMD010000158.1 GCA_016303195.1 Oscillospiraceae bacterium
TTAAAGAATGGGAGCATACAGATGCCCAGCAGCATAACAGCTGCGATCGCAAGGACGAGAATTCTCATCCAGGGCTTTTTTTCGGGATGGTTAGCCATAATTTCTCACCTCAATGTCTTTTTTTAGTACGTTTCTTGCGGTCGGGGATATAATCTGAGAAAAGCTCGGATTTTTTTCTCCCACTGTAAGCACGTTTTTTTCTGTCGAATGAAGGCTTATTGTCGGGACGTTTTCTGCCGCTGAAACCTGTCTGCGGTTTGCCTTTGAACAGCTTGACCTCGACCTGATGGCCGTTGATCTTCATAGGATTTGTGCTGTCGATGATATATTCATATTCAGCCTCAGGCACTTCAACAGTTGTGTGGTCATCATAGATATCGATCTTTCCGAAATCCTTGCCTGACATTCCCGTAGCGTCAACGAGAGCGCCGAGAATGAAGTTCGGTGCAATGCGCTTGCTTCTGCCGATGCTGATATCCACTCTGACAGTCTTTGCACCGCCTTTTTTGCCTTTGCGGAGCGGACGGGCATTTTCAAAGTCCGGGAGAGCGGCAGTTTCGGCATTGAGCTGACGGGTGAGAAGCCTTGCGGAGGCTTCACGGTAATCGATACCCATAGCGGCAAGTCTGTCGAGGATGTCGTAGCCGTTGTGACCTGCTTCAAGCTCAGCAACTTCTTTAAGGAGAGATTCCTTTTTCATAGCCACGATATCCGATTTGTCAGGGAGAGGCATCTCACGTATCTCAGCATGGATGTATTTTTCAATGGCACGAAGATCGAAAAGCTGTCTGCGGCCGCTGATGAGAGTGTAAGCAGTACCTGTTCTGCCTGCACGGCCTGTACGGCCTATTCTGTGGATGTAATATTCATTGTCCTGCGGCAGATCGTAATTGAATACTGCATCAACTCCGCTTACGTCGATTCCACGTGCGGCAACGTCGGTTGCAACGAGGATCTCAGCAGTTTTGTTCTTGAAGCTGTTCATTACCTGTGTACGCTGCATCTGCTTCATATCACCATGCAGACCTGCGGCACGGAAACCGTGCTTCACAAGTTCCTCGGTGAGCTGGTCAACCATAGCCTTTGTATTGCAGAAAACCATAGCAGAAGAAGGCGCATAAGCGGCGAGAAGAAGCCTTAAAGCATCGGTCTTTCTGCCCATTGCGACTTCAAAGTAGAACTGCTCTATAAGTTCAACAGTCCTTTGTGATGATTTTATTTTCACCTGCACAGGTTCATGCTGATATTTTTCGGTGATAGCCATTATTTCAGGCGGCATTGTTGCCGAGAAAAGCACAGTCTGTCTGTTCTCAGGGACATCCGAGAGGATCGTTTCGATATCTTCACGGAAGCCCATATTCAGCATTTCGTCAGCTTCATCAAGAATAATGGTACGGAGAGTTTCGGGACGGAGAGTATGTCTGCGGATGTGATCCATTACACGGCCCGGAGTACCGATGATAATATTTGCACCACGTTTCAGTTCGTGTATCTGCTTTTCTATGCTTGCACCGCCATAAACAGCAGATACCTTTACGCCCTCCTTGTATTTGCTGAATTTGCGTATCTCCTCAGCCGCCTGCATTGCAAGTTCACGGGTAGGGCAGAGGATGAGGACAACAGCTTTTCCTTTGTCATTCGGAGTAATGCTCTCAACAGCAGGGATGCCGAAAGCGGCAGTTTTACCTGTACCTGTGTTTGAACGTCCGACAACATCGGTACCTTTTAAAAGTATCGGGATACTCTGCTGCTGTATCTCTGTCATTTCCGTAAATCCCAGTTCATCGACTGCACGGAGGAGTTCCTGCGAAAGATCAAGTTCGTTAAAATTCATTTTAAATCCTTTCTTTTCCTGTTTCACGTTTACATTATATCATAACACAAAATTTCTGAAAGGTCAAGGATTTTTTCCTGATATTCCGAAATCCGAAATCTGAATCAATAAAAGAAGAATATCCTTCATTTAAGGATAAGACAGATATTTAAAAGTGTTGTTTTCAGCGTTATTGTGTTAATTCGTGCATTTTGTCCACCTTATCTTCATATTTTGGGTTGCGAAAGTGAAGAATCTATTATATCATTAAATAAACAACAAACTATAACCATTTCGTCATATTTATGTATATTTTAACTTGCCGATATGACAAGGCGATAGAAAGAGGGTATCACTATGAGAAAAGACATGGTCAGACGATTTATAGGTTTAGCAGCATCGGCGGCTGTTATTACCCGACCCGCTGTACAAAAACCGGTAAATGTTTCAAAAGCGCAGGAACTTATAAACTATAATAATGCTTTGGTCGCAAGTCAGGGCACAAACGCTGACAATGCCGTTATCAAAGGTTCGCAGGCGGCAGTTGTTCATGACAGCTACCTTGATTCAGATGTTCTTGATCTTCACGGAAGCGGATTCGGTGAAGGCTGGCTGAAACTGCCCGATATGTTCTCGGACGGATGCGGGAACGGCTTCACATTCTCATTAAAATATAAGCTGGACAGCGGTATCGAGAAATATACCCGACTTTTCCAGTTTTCACCGATACCATTCGGCGGCGGAACAGAACCGAGTTATTCCTCTCCCGATATTTCAGTTGATCTGAAAGACCTGAAAAATTTCAGGACAAGTATATTTGTCGGAACGGATATATCCGCATCAGGCGACGGCAAACATAAGGCTATCTTTGATCTTGATGCAGTTCCCGACAGTGGAAAATGGCACGAGATGACAGCGGTATATTCTCCCGAAAATGCACAGATATATATTGACGGCAAACTCATTTCAACTGCGCCGTCTGATAACCTTTCGGACACGATGAAAAATCTTTTCGGCGAGAATGTTCTTCCGCAGTATATCTACAATTCCATCGGTCATTCTTTGTATCACGATAACGATGTTAAAGCCTGCGTTGACGATGTTATGATGTTTGACCGACCGCTGACAGCCGAGGAAGTTATGGACATACCCGATGATGCCGTTTATAAGTACACATTTGAATCCGATACGATCATTGAGGGAGAGGCGCTTCCCGAAGAAGAAACTACGACTGCCCCCGACGGAACATCGCTGAAAAGTATTCCGCAATATGAAATGACATCTCCCGACGGTTCACTTATCACAAAATTCTGGAACGATAATAAAGGCAGATATTACTATTCGGTTCAGAAAATCAGCCACGGAACTCTGAATCAGGTCATCCGTCCGTCAAGACTCGGCATTGTTACAACTACCGAAGATCTTTCGTCGGGATTCTCGCAGAATGCTCCCGAAGCGGCAATAATGCCCCATGATGAGACGTATCATATGCCATATGGCAAGCATATGGAGATACGTGACAATTACAGTGAGATCGCAATTCCGCTCCAGAAAGGAAATTCTCTCCTGACAGTATATCTGCGTGTTTATGATGATGGTGTAGGATTCAGATATTCGCTGAATCACGGTGCAACAATAAAGAGTGAAGAAAGCCAGATAATGCTCCCGGACAAAGGCAAATTCTGGGGCAACTGGCCGAATGCCACATATGAATGGGACTATGTTGAACTGCCGAGAGACAGACAGAATGAAGCCTTTTCTACCTATTCATGCCCATACACAGGACTTGTTGACGATAAATTCTGGATAACAGTTTCGGAAGCAGGAGTATTCAACGAAGATGAGCCGTATTGTGCAGGTGCGATACAGTTCAACGGCAACAATCACAGCTTGAAATTCAAAGGCGGTGTCAAGGTCGATTACTACGAAAGCGACACACAGCAGACAATGAAGCAGATGAACCTTTGTGCTAAGATTGCCGCTGAAAACAAGCTGATGGTGCTTTTCCACGGCTGTACACTTCCACGAGGCGAAAGCCGAACATATCCGAATATAGTATCGTATGAAGCCGTCAACGGAACAGAGTATTACAAGTGGTTCCAGAGTCCTGCACTGGCAAACCGTGTATCCTATACATTTACAAGAAATGTAGTCGGTTCAGCAGATTTTACACCAACAGGAATCCCTGTCATGGGCATAAAGGCGACAGCAGGATTTGCGCTTGCTGACGTTGTGACTATCGAATCAGGAATACAGCATTTCGCTCACTCTGTATTTACTTATCAAGGAAATTCCGCACTTCCGTTCCTTAACGATGTTCCTGTGGTATGGGACGATATGAAAGTGCTTGACGGATATCCGATGCAGTTTAATGTTACGGCAAGAAGAAGCGGTGATGACTGGTATATCGGCGCATCGACACTTGATGCAAGAACAGTTGACATAAAACTGTCCGACCTTATAAGCGGTGACGAGAAGTACAAGGCATACATTTTCGCAGACAACAAGGATGGAAGCAAAGTGGAAGTTACAGTTCTTGAAGATCTTACCGAGGACAGCGTGATAAGCCGTGATCTTCTGCCGAACGGCGGATTTGCAATGAAGCTGACAAAGGGCACGATGGCGCTGACCACACCTTACAGCAATTACAGATTCTACGAAGCGGAAAACGCAAAAATGTCAGGAAAGGCGAGAGTTCAGAAAGACAAAGCCGCAAAATACAGCTCAGGAAATGCTTATGTTGAATATATAGGCGGCTGGGGAAATGACCTTACATTTGAGAATGTCATGGCTGACAAGGCAGGCGAGTATACACTGAGGATATACTATGTTTCGGGTGAAAGAAGAAATCTCAGCGTAGATGTTAATGGTCAGAATATGGCAAAACTCAGCGGACTTTATGCAAACAGAAATGACTGGTCAGGTATTGCGGCAGTTGACACAAAGGTAACTCTCAAAGAGGGAAGCAACACCATCAAGCTGTACAACGACGGCAATGCACCGAATATCGACAGGATCGCAATTGCTATCCCGTATGAGGATATAAAGGGCGACGTTGATCTCAATGGTAAATTCGAGCTTGCGGATGTAGTGCTGATGCAGAAATATCTCCTCGGCAGATGTGGTCTTGAAGGCTGGAAAAACGGTGATGTTGCAGAGGACGGCTCACTTGACGTTATTGACCTAATTGTGATGAAGAAAATGCTTCTTCAGAAATAACATATTGCCATACCAATTAAGAACCTGTCCACATAGGGTGAATGTACGGATTATCAGGCATAATTTTGT
>JAEDMD010000159.1 GCA_016303195.1 Oscillospiraceae bacterium
GGGGAAAGAACCTTTCCTCAGAAAGTTTTTTCCCCGATAATTACGTATAAAGTTACAATAAGAGAACTTCCCTTAACGGGAAGTTCTCTCTTTATGGGGAATCATCACGAGATGCCGTCGATGTCTTTGAATTTGATATCATTCAGACCTGATGCGTTTATCATATCCTTCAGGACTGTGATAACTGATGTATTGAGATTCTGTGTCTTTTTGGCAACTGAAGCCCTGAAACCGAATGTGAGCTTGCCTGCGGGAGTATTCTGGAGAGAGGACAGTCTGCGGTGGGCGTCCTTAACGTCCTCCATCATATGCTCTGTATCCATATCCTTACTGCTTTCAACGGATACTACAAATTCATCCGAACCTGTTCTGTAAATCTGTCCCTTCTTGAATACCTGTTTGAGAATATCAACAGTTCTTACCAGCAGCCAGTCGCCTGTGTCGTTGCCGTATGCAGAATTCACGCCGCTGAAATCGCAGATATTGAACATTGCGAAATACTGAGGAACGGTGTTATTCTCGCTTCCGTCAGCATCCATAGAGAATGCGATACGGTTGCTTACTTCGGTGAGCACATCCTTGAACATTGCTGTATAAAGTGATTCCTTTGTCTTGTTGTTCTTGACGATGGATGAAGCGAGCTTCTGGTTCATCTGTTCCTGTCTCTTGTTGAAGAAGAAGAACAAGAGCATGAGAGCGATAACAACGATACCAAATACAGCGGTGTATACTCTCATAAGGCTTGTGAGTGCGAATGCCTCTGTCTTAGGATCGTCGAGGAGGAGAAGCCAGCCGTATTCAGGCATATATGTATAAGTTGAAACATACTCGATACCGTCATCACCTGTATATGTGAAACTGCCCTCATATTCCTGACCTCCTCCGCTGATGCTGTCGCAGATAGAAGCGATTTTCTTGTTGGATGCGTATTCACCGATCATAGCAGAGTCAGCGTGGAAAACGTACTTGTCATCCTTGACATTTACCATGCTGTATGTGGAATTATCCATATCCTTGATGCTGAGTTCATTCAGGTTATTGATGAGCTGATTGGTGAAGATGCCAAGACCTACGAATCCGAGAGGCTGGTCGTTTTCGTCGAATACAGCCTTATACATGGAAACTATCTGCTTGCTGGTAGCAGGAGAGATTATCATACCTGCGTTGTAAACGCCGTCCTTTCCTGCGGCAATAAGTGAATTCTGGAGCTGCTGGAGCGGAGCGAGTTCTTTACGTGTGGTCATTCCTACAACGTTTCTGTTGGTATGTGTGATACAGTGAGTGGACCATTCACCTATCCAGATACCTTCGAGATTATCAATATCGGCTGAGAAATCCTCGGTGTAGAGCTGTGCATTCTCTACGATAGCCTTGCTGTCGGCATCTGTGAGGATATCGGTATCGCCGTTAAGTTCGTTAGCTCTGTTAAGTATATCCTTTACCTGCTGAGCCTTGCCGAAATATGTAAGTGTCTTCTCGGCATTTTTTACATAGCTTTCAATGATCTGGGCACGTTCGTCGGTGAGAGTCTTCATATGCTCTATGGTATTGTTTCTTGTGGCTTTGGAAACTGTCATAATTATTCCAAGAGTAATGATGACCATAACGACGAGCTGAATGATAAGCAGCAGGTTCAAGGTCGATATTTTCTTATTCTCTTTAATTTTCTCGTTCATTTTAATATTCCTTTCAAATCAAAAAAATAACAATCTGGACGTTACTACGTCACTGATCGGATGTGTTTATTTTCTGAATCGTCCGAATAATCCTCTTTTAGGCTTTTTCTTTTCTGTCTCTGTTTCCACGGTATCTTCATCTTCGTCTGCGACACCGAGAAGGCTGTTTACCTTATTTTTCAGCATAGCACCGCCCGACATATCTTCAGAAGCCCCAATGGGAGCTTGTGGCTGGACGGGAGGTATAAGAGGCTGAGCGCTGCCTGCGTGATAAGAGCCTCTGTACATCTGTGGCTGTGCAGGATTCTGCGTATTAGTCTGTGCAGAAAACATAACTGCTTCTGAGAGCTTTATCATGCGGTCGGGCATAATAATAAGGCATTCACCATTCCGTGGGTCAAGGGAAAGGATATAGCCGATACAATTATTACACGGCAGCATAGGCGCTCTGTTTTGTGTATTTATCAGGAGCATGGCAGTGATGACACGTTCTCCCGAAGCAAGCATATTCTTCACGGCTTCAGTTTCAGCATGAACGGGGACAGACACATGGCCGTTGAGTTCATTTCTGCTGATGCCTGTGAATATCCTGCCTGAGGCAGTTTCAACAGCACAAACGGTGCTGTCGGGAGGGATGAAGTTACCCGATTCGATAAGTTGTATCGCAGCAGTCTGAGCAGCATTAAAAACAGCATCTGTATTCAAAAGTTATCACCTCTTATCTTGATGTGAATAATAGAATAAAAATCGGCGGCAGACCAGATTCCGAGGTACATGAGAGCAGGTAACGGCGCAGCCTTGCACTGTCGGTGTGGAGGGAAGTGGCAATTTCCTGAGGAACACCGTGAAGCGCCGAAAAAAGTTCAGTACAACTCAGAACTGATCGGACCATCCTGATCGAGCGACATCATTTCAGGGGCATGAATGATAGAAGCTCTATCGTTATTATATTATAGAATCGTAAGAAATTCAACATAAAAAACGCTTATTAGGTGGACAAAATAAAGAATACGAAAGAAATTTTAAGCCGAAAAATAGCCATTTGTCAATAATTATACTGATTATACTATTTGTAAATCACTTAAAAAATGGCCATACAATGTTTAAAATTGTACGGTCAAACACAGCATTTACTTTTAAAAAATATAAAAAAGCGCCGCAGGCGCACGTTCTGGGGTCAAGGGGGATGTTATCTCCCTTGCAGGGGGTGAATGAGGGGGACAGCGTCCCCCTGACAAAGTAGTAAAGCAAGCGCAGCGATGCTTTACGGTCGTTTCGCATTAACTATGTCTTACCACAAAAAAAGTAAATGCTGTTGCCGTGAGAAATGACTCTGTAATTGTTGACTTTAGCAGATTAATGTGGTATAATCAAAAAAAATAAAATGGGAGGCGGAAGCATTGGAAATACGGTATGTCAACGAAACCGATGACCTCGGACAGATAAGCAGTATCTATGAACAGAGCTGGCGGAAAACCTATAGGGGAATGCTTCCGTCACGTTATCTGAAAAAGATCCCCGAAGGCAACTGGACGGAACGCATAAACCATTTTGGCTCACGTTCAATGGTTATGGTCAGCGGCGGCGAATACATCGGAACGGTCAGCTTCGGCGAGTGCAGAATGGAGCAATACAGCGGATGGGGCGAGATATATTCGCTCTACCTCCTTCCGCAGTACACGGGAAAAGGCCTCGGCAAGCGCCTTATGGACAGGGCGCTCTCCGAAATGAAAGAGAAAGGCTTCACAAATATACTTCTGTTTGCGCTTGAGCAGAATCTTACTGCACGGAAGTTTTACGAAAACTACGGTTTCACCCTCAGCGGCGACATGATGAAGAAGAAATTCGGACATAAGAATGTCACTCAGGTCATGTATACAATTAAAATATAAAGAAAATTGCCCGATGCAGAAAAAACATCGGGCATTTATAATATAGAGAGGTATAGGGCTTGGAAAATGGCGGTATAATGAAAATACCGCAGTATAACGTCAGATCGGCTCGATAACAGGAGCGTTCACAGCATTTCGCTTAACGCTTTCGATGCCGTTCTTGCAGCTGTCTTTCTTGACATAGCCTTCACTTACGGCGATGATCTGACCATTGCTTGATTTCAAGCGGAATCTGAATTCTCCCACTTTGTCCTTGTAAATCTCGAACTTGGGGTTAGTTTTCTCCGAAGCGGCGGTGATAGTCTGATCTTCCACATCTGCGAGGGGAGCATTTTTTGCGACACTTGCTATCCCTGTTTTGACAGAGGCAAGGGAGTTGTAAACTTCGCCGCCTGTGGCAATTATCTGACCGTTGATCGCTTTCAGATCAAAAATAAAGCCTGTACTTATAGATTTGATGATAAATTTTCCCATGATCTGCATCACCTTTCTGCAGTTTGAACAGTAAGCGATACTGCCTTGCTGCGTTTAGTAACTCTCCGCATCCATCCCACTGATTCTTCGGAGTGCTCTGATATAATTATAACCTAAAATCTTATGTTTGTCAACAGATTTTATGCAAATTAACGAATTATTTACAACACAGCCGTTAAACAGCGTGTTTACCGCAGTTATCATCAAAATCGGATATAGGATATAGATAATTTATATATCAACTTTTTCTTTTTGTGAGAAATGACGAATATTTTATCTGCCTATTGACATTCAGTGCATGAAATGGTAACATAACAGTGTTAGGTAACAGCGTTATGTGAAAGGGGGAGAATATGAGCGAACAAAATGAAAATCGTGAGAAACTTCTGGAATGTGCCAAAAAGGAATTCCTCGAAAAAGGCTTCAATAAGGCTTCGCTGAGGAAAATAACCTCCGAGGCAGGTCTGACCACGGGAGCGGTGTACTTCTTTTTCAAGGACAAAGAGGGGCTGTTCGGCGCAGTCGTTCAGAAACCGCTGGAGATGATAGAAAGCGTTATTTCCGAACATTTCAGACAGGACGGCGAGGCTGACCTTGCAGCATACCACCACGAAAAAGGCGACCATGACGAATTTGCCGCTGAGCTTATAGATGCGATGTATGATGATTATGATGCGATAATGATACTTCTGCACCATGCGGCAGGCTCGGAATATGAAAACATTACTGACCGATTTATCGCAATGCTTGAAAAATATTACATTGTTTTTGCACAGCGTTATGCTCAGCTTTTCGAGGGGAAAAAGGTCAATATGTATATGCTTCACTGGTTCTGTCATATTCAGATAGGCGCATTCGTGCATCTTCTGGAGCATGAACCTGACAAGGAGAAAGCAAAAAAGCACATCAGTCCTATAATGGATATGCTGATAAAAAGCTGGATGGAGCTTATACTGGAGGATGAATAGGAGATCGTCTTCGCATTTCAATTGTTTTTAAGGCAACACCGCACAAAGCACACCTGACGGCTTTGCACTGAATCTGCTTGC
>JAEDMD010000160.1 GCA_016303195.1 Oscillospiraceae bacterium
AAGAACCTTTCCTCAGAAAGGTTTGCCCCCGATAATTACATATAAAACTGCTATGTGAGTACTCCCCTTACAGGGGGATTTGATTAAAACTTTTGAATTCCTCGACTTCTTTAACAAAATAGTAATGAATAATTATAAAATATATGTTATAATAGTAGAACAGAGATATATAATTATGATTTTTAGCGGTATTTGCACCGCTATATGGATGGAGAATTATCATGACCGAAACTGTAAATACTCCCGTTTCCACCCGAAAACGGAATTTTATAACGATACTCATATGCTTTGCAGGCATAGCCGCAAATCTTATGCTTAGCGGATTATGCGGAAAAATGAAACTGCCGCTGTATCTTGATACCGTCGGAACTATTGCGGCGGCTATAATCGGAGGGCCGCTGCCCGGAGTTATTGTTGGATTTTTCACTAATATTTTCAAGAGCTTCACCGATATATCGTCTCTCTATTATGGCATTATCAATGTTCTTATCGCTCTTGCGGCGGCATTTCTGGCAAAAAAGAACTTCTACAAGAAACCGCTCCTGATAGTGGCGGCGATACTGGTTTTTACCTTTCTCGGAGGCGGTATCGGCACGTTGATACCCGTGCTTCTCAACAATGTGAGCTATGATTCGGAGTCTCTCAGTGCAAAGATATACTCGATGGGAATGTTTGGTTCGACTGCCTCGCATCTTATCGCTAACCTGATAACAGATTTTGCGGACAAGGCATTGTCGGTGACGATAGTGCTGATACTCAATCAATTACTGCCCGATCATGCGAAGAAATTTTTCAATTTCTATTCGTGGAAGCAGACACCGCTCTCGCAGGAACAGTCTGCCGCTGCTAAAAATGCAGGATTCAGAAAAATGTCCCTCCGCACGAAAATACTGCTGGTTCTGAGTATTTCCCTCATTGCCGTTTCGGTTGCGGCAACGGTCATCAGCATTGTACTGTACAGAAATACTCTCATCAGAGATCATACAAAAGTTGCCGTGGGAACTGCGAGGATCGCCGCAAGTGCTATTGATCCCGAAAAAGTGGATGAATTTCTTGAAAAAGGCGAACAAGCCGATGGCTATGCAGAGGTTGAACAGCTTCTTACCGAACTGCGTATAAGCTCGGTGGATATTGAATATGTCTATGTTTACAAGATAATGCCCGACGGCTGTCATGTTGTTTTCGATGTGGACACTGAGACTGTAAAAGGCAGAGATGCGGGATATATCGAACCTGTCGAGGATGGATTCAGAGATCATTATGCGGCGCTGATGAACGGCGAACATATTGACCCGATCACCACAAATGACTCATACGGATGGCTTCTTACTGCCTATGAACCTGTTTACAACAGCGAGGGAAAATGCGTGTGCTATGCCGCCGCTGATGTTATGATGGATCAGATACGAGTGACCGAAAGAGAATTCCTCATGGAAATGCTTGCTATTTTCCTCGGTTTCTTTATTCTGATATTTGTATTCGTCCGCTGGCTCATTGAGTACAATATCATTCTCCCCGTAAACTCGATCGCAATGAGTACAGGCACTTTTGCATATGACAACGAGAAAGCCCGTGAGAGCAGTATTGAGCGCATCCATGAACTGAATATCACCACAGGCGACGAGGTGAAAAATCTCTATCATGCCATTGCAAAGACTTCCGATGACAGTATGCGCTATGTAGCGGATGTTCAGAAAAAAACCGAGGAACTGGCACAGATGCAGAATGCCCTCATTCTGGTGCTTGCCGATATCGTGGAGAGCCGTGACAAGAACACAGGCGCTCATGTCCGAAAAACTGCGGCATATACCGATATCATCATGCATCAGCTCAAAGAAATGGGCGTATACACGGATATCATCACAGATGAATACATATCCGATGTGGTGAATTCCGCACCGCTCCACGATGTTGGAAAGATACAAGTTCCCGATGCGATACTTAATAAACCCGGCAGGCTGACCGATGAGGAATTTGAAGTGATGAAAAAGCACACCATTGCAGGCCGTGACATAATCACACAGGCGATAGAGCTTGTACCGAATTCGGGATATCTTGCAGAAGCCAGAAATCTTGCAGGCTATCATCATGAAAAATGGGACGGTACGGGTTATCCCTATGGCAAGAAAGCTGAGGAAATACCGCTTTCTGCCCGTATTATGGCAGTTGCAGACGTTTTTGATGCACTTGTGTCAAGACGAAGCTATAAAGAACCTATGCCCTTTGATAAGGCTATGGATATAATCAGAGAAGGCGCAGGAAAGCATTTTGACCCTGTAATTGTTGAAGCGTTCCTGAATGCCGAGGAAGAAGTAAGACGAGTTGAAGCTGAGTTCAGCCAGATGGCAGATGAAAAGGGCTGTATCGACAAAAAAGAACTCAAAAAGAAGAAGGAGGTATGACATTATGGATTTTAAAGGTTTTGCTGATATGTTTAAACCAATGACCTGCATTATGTCAGTTGAAAAATTTGAGGATGGTTCGTTCGGAAATATCAGGATAGTTACAGGAAATGATACTTATATCAACGCTATGCAGTATTATGAATCTATGGGCCCACATGATATATTTACTCAGGGATTTATACCTGATTCGCCATATGAGCGTTATATCCCGAAAGACCTTAATTTTGAGGAATACTGCTACCGATGCGCTATTCTCGGTGAACAGCTCCACACCTACATCAAGCCTGAGCGCTTTGACTGCTGGCTGAATCTGACCATGATGCCGTTGGTATCGGACAAGGAGAATATCGGCTACTGTACCTATTCTCAGGAGATAACGCAGGAAGTTGATGCATCAAAGATGACGGATATTGCTCCCGATATCGCAGGTGCGGTGCTGAATACCTGTATAAAGATGAGCAAATCCGACGATTTCAGTAAATCAATGAATGATGTTATCATAGGCATCCGTGAACTTTGTGATTCAGACCATTGCTGTATTCTCCTTACCGACCACAATACACGCAAATGTACAGTTCTATGCGAGAATTTTAAATCAAACAGCAAACGAACACCTATGAACGATTATCTCGATGAGGATTTCTTTGACATCGCTGAATCGTGGAACGATACCATTGCAGGCAGTACTTGCATAATCATAAAGGACAAGCAGGAATGGGAAGTGCTGAAAGAGCGTAATCCACAGTGGTATGAATCTCTTAAAAGTGCGGATGTTGAAAGCATAGTACTGTTCCCGCTGAGATCGGGACATGAAGTTCTCGGCTATATATGGGCTACCGACTTCGATGCGGACAGAACTGTCAAGATAAAGGAAACTCTTGAACTGACCACTTTCTTTGTTTCTGCTCATATCGCAAACCATCTGCTTTTCAAGCGGATGGAGGTAATGAGTTCCATTGATATTCTCACGGGTATTCTGAACAGAAATGCCATGAATAACAGAATTGACGATATTTGTGCAGGCAGGGGAAATGTGGAGAATGTGGGGATAGTTTTCGCTGACCTGAACGGTCTGAAACGTGTGAACGACAAGGAGGGACATTTTGCAGGTGATATGCTTCTGAAAAATGCCGCACTTGTTTTGCAGAAGGAATTTGAGGGATGTGAGATATACCGTGCAGGCGGTGACGAATTCATGATAATCGCTGCAGATATGGCGGAGACACAATTGGAAAAGCACGTTGAAGGTCTGAAAGCGGTTGCTTCCGACCCAAGCGGAGTATGTTTCGCTGTTGGAATCTGCTATGACAATGCTATGAACATCAAAAAAGCAATGCGGATAGCTGATGAGAGAATGTATGCCAATAAGGAAGAATTCTACAAAAAGCATCCCGAAATTGCAAGATAGGAGAATTATAAATGACAGGAAAAGCTGAAAAAGCTGTTGAAAATCACAAGAGTTTTTATCCATGTTCTGCGGCAGTGCTTTGTGCATTTGCCGATGATGCAGGACTTTCCGAGGCTGAAGCCAAAGCCGTCGCTATGCCTTTTGCAGGCGGAAGAATGGGAAAATGCGGTGCTGTGCTTGCGGCTGAATATGTGCTGAAAAAGAAATTCCCCGACAGTGCCGACGAAAAAGCAGAGCAGTTCGACAAGGAGTTTCAGGAGATGAACAAGTCTCTGATGTGCCGTGAACTGAAAGGCACTCTTACGGGACAGCCTTTGCGTTCATGCAGGGGGTGCGTTACCGATGCCGCTGAGATCCTCGAAAGGATGTGCGGCGAAAAATAAGGCGGTGACAGCATGAATAAGAGCAACCGTATTTACGCTGTTTATGTGGCGGCTGTGCTGGCGATAGGCTCGTTTTGTCTGTATTTTCGACATGATACTAATGAAAACAGGATAGAAAGGGGAACGGTGTCGCCTGTTATCCTTGCGGAAACTTCATCCGTCGGTACAACTGTCGTAAAGACTACGAAAGCCGTTAAAACCACCACTGTCCGCCAAACTACAAAAGCAAAGACCACTACCGCAAAGCTGACAACTGCCAAAGCAACAAAAACCACAACCGAACCTGTGGTGACCGAGCCTGAGATACTATGGCTGGATATCAACGAAGCGAGTGCCGAGGAACTGGCTAAACTGCCTGATATCGGTGAAAAGACAGCCGCCGAGATAGTCGCTTACAGGGAGATGCACGGCAGGTTCGGAAATATTGAGGAACTGCTCAATGTAAGCGGAATAGGCGAGGGCAGACTGGGATCCATACGTGAATATATCTACGTGACCGACCCTGTTTATGACGAACCCGAAAATACGGAGCAGGCGGCGGATGAACAGCCTGCGGAGACGGAAACGGAGCATATCCCTACTCTGGAGGAAGTTGCTCCTATTGACCTGAATACCGCCAATAAGGAGATTCTCATGCTTTTACCGAATGTGGATGAGGAGATCGCACAGCGGATAATTGATTTCCGTGAACAGGCAGGCGGTTTTTCACATCCGTATGAGCTTCTGTATATCGAGGGACTGACGCAGGAAAAAGCGGCAGAGATAATTGAGTTTGTAACAGTAAATAATAGCTTGGTGATCGGGGAGGGCGAAGAATAAACTCATCTCTGAAAACTAAACAGGGCAACAGCATTTACTTTTAAAAAATAATAAAACCGCCGAAGGCGGCATTT
>JAEDMD010000161.1 GCA_016303195.1 Oscillospiraceae bacterium
AAAGGTGACATTGTGCCGGGATCGACATTGATATAAGGATCGAATTTCTGTATCGTCACCTTATAGCCACGCTGTTTGAGGAGTCTGCCGAGTGAAGCGGCTGTTATGCC
This sequence comes from Oscillospiraceae bacterium, assembly GCA_016303195.1. Lineage (GTDB taxonomy): Bacteria > Bacillota > Clostridia > Oscillospirales > Ruminococcaceae > Ruminococcus. The sequence continues at coordinate 111 of JAEDMD010000161.1, forward strand.
TTTTCCAAGCCCCGATACAACTCCGCCTGTTACGAAAATAAATTTTGACATTACTGATTCTCCCTCTTGTGATTAATATATGACAGAAGCAGGAAAGCCGACGAAATAATTCGGGCAGAAATATTCAGCTTTCCTGACTTCGTATCAGCTTTGACAAACAATTGCCATTATGATCTTTCCCATTCAGCCGAGTCATGAAGTGCGTTATAGCCTTCCTCGCCTGTTCTGATCTTGATGACGTTCTCGATATCGTAAATGAACATCTTTCCGTCACCGTAGCTTCCTGTATAAAGTGCGGATTTTGCCGCAGCTACGACTTTTTCAACGGGAACGGCACATACAGCGATCTCTGCCTTTACCTTCGGGAGCAGATTCATTTCTACTGTCGCACCACGATAATAGTTGCGCTGACCGTTCTGCATTCCGCATCCGAGGACGTTAGTCACTGTGATGCCCTTAACATCTATGGACTCCATTGCTTCAATGAACTGCTGGAGTTTCTGCTGTTTGAATACTACAACGATATTTGTGAGCTTTGCTCTGCCGTCTGCTGATGGTGCAGAATAGTTCTCTACTACAACAGCCTTGTCAACAGGTACTTTCGGTGCGGCAGGTGTGCCGACTTTCGCAACGCTCTTTGCGTCATCCTTTGTGTAGCCGTGTACTGATGCATCGCTCATTGCAGGAGCAAAGTCTGCATATGATGAAACAAGTCCGTGTTCTGTGATATCAAGACCAAGAATTTCTTCCTGCTCCGATGCTCTGAGGCCGAGTGTATGCTTGATAATTGTGAATGTTACGATAATTGTAACTGCTGCCCATGCCGCAACAGAAACAAATCCTAAAAGCTGTAAGCCAAGCTGTTCAAAGCCGCCGCCGTAGAAAAGTCCTTCAGCCTTGATACCTCCGCTCTCAAGCTGAATAGCATATCCCGGAGAAGTTTCCGTTGCGAAAAGTCCGACTGCAATAGTTCCCCAGATGCCGTTCATCATATGTACTGCTACTGCACCAACAGGATCGTCAATGTGGAGCTTGTGATCCAGAAGCCATACACCGAAACATACAAGGAATCCCGAAACTATGCCTACAACTGCCGCTCCTGCACAATCCATGACATCACAGCCTGCGGTGATACCTACCAGACCTGCCAGTGAAGCGTTGAGACACATTGAAACATCAGGCTTGCCGTATTTCAGCCATGTGAATACCATACAGGTCACTGTTGCCACAGCAGGTGCAACTGTTGTTGTAAGAAAGATAGAATCAAGCTGTCCGACTGTTGATGCAGCGGCAGGGTTGAAGCCGTACCAGCCGAACCAGAGGATGAATACACCAAGTGCGCCGATGGCAAGGTTGTGACCGGGGATAGCGTTTACTTTTACTTCGCCGTCTTTAGTTTTTGTGAATTTGCCGATACGTGGGCCTACGAATTTTGCACCGATGAGGGCGCATACACCGCCTACCATGTGAATTGCACATGAACCTGAGAGATCATGGAAGCCAAGCTGTGCAAGCCAGCCGCCGCCCCAGATCCAGTGTGCTTCAACAGGATAGATGAGTGCGCTTATAATGCCGGAATATACGCAGTAGGAAAGGAATTTCGTTCTCTCTGCCATTGCTCCCGATACGATAGTTGATGTTGTCGCACAGAAAACAAGGTTGAATATGAACTGATCCCACTGGAAATTGCTGTAAGATGTGAAAATGTCGAATCCGGGCTGTCCGATGAAGCCGACAAGATCTTCTCCGAACATGAGTCCGAAACCTATAAGAATGAACATTACTGTACCGATACAGAAGTCCATAAGGTTCTTCATAATTATATTACCTGCATTCTTTGCACGGGTGAAGCCTGTCTCCACCATGGCGAAGCCTGCCTGCATAAAGAATACAAGTGAAACTGCGATCATAAACCATACGCCGAATACTGTTTTGTCCGTATAATCAGTCAATTGCTGAATAATTGTCTGTGCGTCCATATTGACTACCTCCTGAGTAATATTTCACAGCATAAAATCAAAAGGGTGCAGAAGTCCTGAGACTTCATACACCCCTTTGTGTATGGAATTTAGCGCTAACAACCAAAAAAGGAGCTACGAATTCCACATCCGCAGCTCCCTTGCTGTTTACAATGCCATTATAGCTCATTGCCCCGAATTTGTCAAGGGTTTTTCTGAAATTTGACGCATCGCACATTTTTACCTGTGAAATCCACAAAATCAACTGTAAGATTTTAACGAAACCGCTTGAACCTGAAAAATTACTATTGACATTTCATCGGCTTTGTGATAAGATTTAAACAAGAACAAGGACGTTTATGCAGGCTATTTTTCTGCATGAACGTCTTTTTTTATTATCAGCGGTGCAGATCAATGGCGCTCTGCATCGGAAAGGCAAGTGAATGATATGGACAATTTCAGAAATGATGCTCCATATAAGGAGCAGGGACTTTACAGTCCACGTTTTGAACACGATAACTGCGGTATCGGTGCAGTTGTGAACATCAAAGGCGAGGCTTCACGGCAGGTCGTTGACAACGCCCTTACCATCGTTGAAAAACTGGAGCATCGTGCAGGTAAGGATGCAGAGGGCAAGACAGGTGACGGTGTTGGTATTCTTGTTCAGATGCCTTACAGCTTCTTTATAGAAGAATCAGAAAAAAACGGCTATGATATCGGCGGAAAAGGCGATTTCGGCGTTGGAATGTTCTTCTTCCCACAGAATGAACTGAAACGCAATCAGGCTAAAAAGCTGTTTGAGATAATCCTCGGAAAAAACGGCATGGAGCTTATTTACTGGCGTGAAGTTCCGACTTCTCCGTCCGTTCTCGGTCAGAAGGCTGTCGACAGTATGCCTTACATCATGCAGGCTTTCGTGAAGCGTCCCGTCGGATGTCCGCAGGGGCTTGACTTTGACAGAAAGCTGTTCATCGCAAGGAGAGAATTCGAGCAGTCCGATGAGAATACCTATGTATGTTCTCTTTCAAGCCGTACCGTTGTATATAAAGGAATGTTCCTCGTTGATGAACTGCGTAAATTCTACGCAGACCTCAGAAGCGACAGCTTTTCTTCTGCGATCGCTATGGTACATTCCCGTTTCTCTACAAATACAAATCCAAGCTGGCAGAAGGCTCATCCTAACCGTTTCATCGTACATAACGGCGAGATAAACACTATAACAGGCAATGCAGACAAGATGCTCGCCCGTGAAGAAACTATGAGCTGTGAAGCGCTGAAAAATGATATGTACAAGATACTCCCCGCCATCAATGTCAACGGCTCTGACTCCGCAAGACTGGACAATGCCCTTGAATTTATGGTAATGTCGGGTATGCCCCTTCCTCTGGCTGTCATGATAACCATTCCCGAACCGTGGAAGAATGACAAGACCATCTCACGCTCAAAATATGATCTTTACCAGTACTACGCAACCATGATGGAACCGTGGGACGGCCCTGCATCCATAATATTCTCAGACGGCGAGGTCATGGGCGCTGTTCTGGACAGAAACGGTCTGCGTCCGTCACGTTACTGCGTGACAAGCGACGGATATCTCATACTTTCTTCCGAGACAGGCTGTATAGATATCCCTGCTGACAAGATAATCAAAAAAGACCGTCTCCGCCCAGGAAAAATGCTTCTGGTCGATACAAAACAATGCCGTCTCATCGAGGATGACGAGATCAAGAACAGCTATGCTCTCCGTCAGCCTTACGGCGAATGGCTCGATTCAAACCTTGTGCGTCTCCATGATCTTCATATCCCGAACAAGGGCGTTCAGACCTATTCTCATGATGAACTGGTAAAGCTCCAGAAAGCATTCGGCTACGCTTATGAGGATATCCGCACAAGTATCCTGCCAATGGCTGAAAAAGGCGCTGAGCCTATCGCTTCAATGGGAAGTGATATCCCTCTGCCGCCTCTTGACAGGAATTCCCCTCCCCTGTTCAACTACTTCCGTCAGCTTTTTGCTCAGGTAACAAATCCGCCTTTTGATGCTATCCGTGAGGAAATAGTTACAGATACGAGCGTTTACATCGGCAAGGACGGCAATCTCCTTGAAGAACATCCCGAAAACTGCCATGTTCTGAAAATAGAAAATCCTATCCTGACCGAAACTGATATGCTGAAAATAAAGTCTCTCAGTCAGAGCGGTCTGAAAAGCGCCGTCATCCCGATAACCTACTACATCGGAACTTCTCTTGAAAAAGCCATCGACAAGCTGTTCATCGAGGCTGACAAGGCTTACCGTGACGGTGCATCGATCCTCATACTCTCCGATCGTGGAGTTGATGAATTCCATTGCGCTATCCCGTCGCTCTTAGCAGTTTCCGCACTCCAGCAGCATCTCGTTTCCACCAAAAAGCGCACATCGGTCGCAATGATACTTGAATCTGCCGAACCTCGTGAAGTCCACCATTTTGCGGCACTTCTCGGCTACGGCGCTTGTGCGGTTAATCCGTATCTCGCTCATGAGACTATCCGTTCTCTCATCGAGGACGGCACTCTCGACAAGGATTTCTATGCGGCTGAGGATGACTATAATTCCGCTGTTCTCCACGGGATCGTGAAGATCGCTTCAAAAATGGGCATCTCAACTATCCAGTCCTATCAGGGAAGCAAGCTGTTTGAGGCTGTGGGTATCGCTCCCGAACTTATCGGTAAATACTTTTCGGGAACTGTCAGCCGTATCGGCGGTATAAAGCTGTCAGATATCAGCAAGCGCACCGAAATGCTCCATACCTCTGCATATGATCCGCTCGGACTTCATGTCAGCGGCGAAATATCAAGTTCAGGAAGTCACAAACTCAGAAGCGGAAAGACCGATCATCTCTATACTCCGGAAACCATCCATCTTTTACAGGAAGCCGCTCGTACAGGCAGTTATGAGACTTACAGGAAGTATTCGGAATGCCTCACCCGTGAGGACAATGAACTGACACTGAGAAGTCTCCTT
>JAEDMD010000162.1 GCA_016303195.1 Oscillospiraceae bacterium
ACTTATTGCCGCTTTAGTCAACAGATTTTGTATCTGAAAGGAATTATCATGACGGACATACTTATAATAGAGGACAATCCCGAACTTGGGATACTTGTCAGGGATCATCTGAGAAAAAACGGTTATACAGCCGAACTTTGCCATGATGCGGAAAGCGGGCTGGAACTGCTTGAACGTGAGGAATTCAGGCTGATACTTCTGGATGTGATGCTTCCGAATATGAACGGATTCGAGACTTGCACCGCAGTCCGTGAAAAAAGGGAGATACCCATACTGATGATGAGCGCTCAGACAGATGAACAGAGCAAATTGATGGGATATGAAACAGGGGCGGATGATTATATAGACAAGCCGTTTTCAATATCAATTCTTCTGGCGAAAATAAAAGCTCTTATCCGCAGGAGCAGCCTGCCGCAGAAAAGCAGCGATGTTATATCGGAATACGGAGTTACTGTTGACCGTGATGCACGAAAGGTCACGCTGAATGACAGGGAGATACAAATGAGTGCAAAGGAATTTGACCTGCTGTATTACCTGATGGAGAATTCGGGCAGGGCAGTCAGCAAGGATACACTGTTCAATGAGGTATGGGGAACTGACTGTTTCAGCGAGCCAAGCACTGTCAGCGTTCATATCCGCTGGCTCAGAGAAAAGCTTGAAGCTGACCCGAAAGCACCTGAGCTGATACAGACCGTCTGGAAAGTCGGTTACAGATTCGGAGGCGGAAAGTGAAAAAATTCGTGCTGAATCTGCTCCTTGTGACCTTGTTTTTCGCCTTTATCGGCATAGGTTCGGAGGTAATATGGCACAGGAGCATCACAGAGAATTCTAATGGCAGAAATATAGCCGTAAACCGCATAAACAATGCTATCTCACAAATTCTGACGGAAACAGGGGAGTACCCCGAACAGTATGCAAGGGAGCAGATGAAGGAGTGGAAAGCAGAATTCGGGAAATATGCGCCGTCCTCCATCGAATATATTCCTATGACAGATGAGGAAAGAAATGTGCCGATCTATGCGGATTCAGACAATGGCTCAGTTATATGCACTGTCAGAAATGGCAGAGAACTGGTAGGATTCGTGCGTTACAACTTTGATAACAAGTCACGGATGAAAGGCAGTGCAGTCATTGCTTTTATAGCTGTCGCCGGCTGGCTGGCGGCAATGCTTATTATGCTGTATATTCATCATATCATAATCGTTCCCTTTGCGAGACTTGCGGATTTTCCCGAAAGAATGGCAAAACTCGGTACTACCGAAAAACTTCCCGAAAGCAGGAACAAGTATTTCGGAAAATATGTCTGGGGAATGAATATGCTTTCGGATGTGCTTGAGAGCAATACCCGAAAGATACATGAACTTGAAAATCAGCGTCAGACCTTGCTTGCGTCTATTGCACACGGTATAAAAACGCCTGTTACCAATATCAGGCTCTATGCCGAAGCTATCAGAACGGGGCTTTACAATGACAGCGGAGACGGAAGTGCAAATAATGAGATAGCAGGCAAAATTGAGCGGAACACCGAGGATATCGAGAAGAAGATAACCGAGATGATAAATACCGCTGCAACATCTGTCAGCGATTTTGAGCCTCAGAATGAGCGTTTCTATATCAGCGAACTGGCGGAGCTGGTGGAAAAGGAATTTGGCGAAAGGCTGAAAATCAGCCGCATAAATTACAATATCGGATGTGACAACAATGCTATGATGTGCAGTGATAAATACGGAATTTTCCGCATATTGTTGCAGTTTATCGAAAATGCAGTAAAATACGGCGATGGCAAGAGTCTGAAGATCAGTATGGCGAGAGAGGATGACGGATTCAGCTTCTCAGTGCGGAACAGCGGTTCGCTCCTGCCTGAGAAGGAGATACCGTTTATCTTCGGATGCTACTGGAGAGGCTCTAATTCGACAAATAAGAGCGGAAGCGGTATCGGACTTTATGCGGCAAAAGAGATCGCACATTGTCTTGGCGGAAGTATCTGTGCGGCAAGGCATGAACAGACATCGGAGATGGAATTTGTGCTTTATATTGAATAATGACCTGCCCATGTCAGCGGTGAAGAAATGATCTGAAAACATCATGATTATTTTAATATTTTTACTTCACCGCTTTTGCGCTGTAAAGATTGTTAATAAAAGATGAATTCAACTAATAAATATTATTTTGCACAACTATTGATTTTTCTGTGGAAATATTGTAAAATATAAGTATACGTTTTTTCATCCACAAAGGAGTGATACTGATGATCGGTCATAAAATTGCACTTATTATCGAGGAAATAGATCAAAGCTATCAAAGCTCTATCCTCAATGGTATCTCTGCGTCCGCTGCCGAATTCGGACTCAATATCTCTGCTTTCATTTCATTCAGCGGTGCTATAAGCAATCCCCGTCACGATGCAGGTGAGTTCAATATTTTTAATCTTCCCGATTTCCGTGACTTCGACGGTGCGATACTTCTTACAAATACCATCGGATTCAAGCCGCTGGTCAAAAGTATCCTCGAACGTATCAAAGAAGCAGGTATCCCCGCTGTAAGCCTTGACAACAATATCGAGGGCTTTTACCATATCGGTATCGACAACAAGACCGCTATGCGTGAGATCACCGAGCATATGATAAATACCCATAAATTTACTTCTTTTAATTATATATCAGGCCCAAGAGAAAACCCCGAAAGCGCTGACAGACTTGCCGCTTTTCTTGAAGTTCTTGAGGAACATGGTATAACTATCGAGGAAGAACGCATTTATTACGGCGATTTCCGTGCGCCGTCAGGCAAAAAGGGCGTTGAAAAGTTCCTGAATTCAAATCTGCCCATGCCGCAGGCTATAATCTGTGCCAATGATGTAATGGCGGCTTCGGCTATAAACCGCCTGTCTGCCGAGGGACTTACAGTTCCCGATGATATTGCAGTTACGGGATTTGATAATACATACAGCAATACCAATTATCAGGTAGAACTGACTTCCGTTGACCGTCCGCTCGCTCTTTCAGGCAGACTTGCCTGCCGTGCGCTGTATAATCATTTCAATATGATCGATCAGCCAAAGAGCAATGTTCTCGGTATGTCCACACGATTCACCGAAAGCTGCGGATGTTCACACAATGCAGTCACCGATCTCAGTCAGTTCAAGGAACTGAATTACCGCAATTACTCACGCTTTGAGAATTCCCAGAATTTCATGGCTAAACTCAATACACTTTCATGTGAGTTGCTGGGAAGCAATACATTTGCGGATTATATCTCGCATCTCCGTTCGTTCTGCCGTATGGCTGACCCTGAGGAGTTCTATTTCTGCCTCTGCGAGAACTGGGACGAGAATACCATTATCGACTACAACTATGCAGGAATTACCGATAATTCGGCAATACCTACCACATATACGGACAAGATGATCGTTCCTATCGCATATGTTGACGGTGAATTCTACAATGTCCGTCCCATCACAAGAAAACAGCTTCTCCCCGATATTACCGATACAAAGGCAGCAGGAAAGTTCTATTATATAATTCCTCTGCACTTTGCCGAGCGCTGTCTTGGATATATGGTCATAAGCAATACAAATTGGCCGCTCCATAATTCGATCTTTGAGACTTTCTGCATAAATATCAGCAATTCACTTGAAAATATCAGAAAGCACGTATGCCTTGAACATACCGTTTACCGCCTCGGAAAACTCTATTCGCAGGATACTTTCTCAGGTATCTATAACAGAAACGGTTTCGTTCAGAAAGCAAGCGATGCTTACCGTAAGTGTATCGACGAAAAACGTAATGTTATGCTCATGTTCATCGATCTCGACGGTCTGAAAACTATAAACGATACTTATGGTCACGATGTGGGCGATACTGCGATATGCTATATTGCGGATGTTCTCATAAAATCATGCAGTCACGGAGAAGTGTTCTGCCGATACGGCGGCGACGAATTTATCGTTTTTGCGGCTGATTATACCGAGACTGATTCTGCGGCACTGACAGCCGAGATACGAAGCAATATCGACAAGATCAATGACAGCGGCTCAAATCCGTTCGTTCTCAGCGCAAGTATAGGATATGTTATCGATGTTCCTGAGGAAAATGAGGATATTTTCGATTTCGTTAATAAAGCCGATAAAGTCATGTACGAAGAAAAGAAACGTAAAAAGCACCATAAATAAGAAAAAGCCATAGCGGATAAGAGTAGCGCCAATAAAGAAGTATTAACGATCTTCTCGATAAGTTCGTGCATGATCTCAGGTGTGAGCTTTTCAATATGCTCGTACTTCTGAACTGCTGTGAGAAAGGATTTAATGTTTTCTTCTTTAAGATAAGCGGATGCACTATATTTTTCGGTGTATAGCATAAATAATTCAGCTCCCAACTATGGGAGCTGATGCTGTATATGGTTATTTTCAAGAAAGTTTGTTATGTTATTCCTCCTTGAAAGAACTGTAATATTCATTGATCTTGTCTTCGCTGTCTGATCCAATATTATCCCAGATAAGAGCGGCGATCCTCTCACGCTCTTTTAATGACATGGAAAAGATCTTCTTGTTCAGGAGAATCATGAGATTTTTGAACAGACTGTCGATGCATTGCGGTCTGTGCCAGTTCAAAGCTCCGTTTTCGCTGATCTCCCATGAAAACATATCATGCTGCATCACTCCACTGTTATTGCTGTGTATAATGTAATTGTTTATACTCGGAAAACATTGCATTATCTGACCAACTATTGATTGCTGAGGCATTATGCATACTATCTTATTTTTGATATTCATATATCCCTCAGTTGAAAAAACATTCTGTATCTCATTGAATCCGGGGCCGTCATTACAATAGACCCTGATTATCCTGTCCTGAATGAACGATTTGGCAAATATTGCGGCATATGCTGCGAGATTTCCGCCCTTTGAATGTCCTGAAACCATTATACTTCCGTCTAATTTTTCACTTGCAGATTCAAGGTAGATCAAAGCACTTTTCTGTGCAAGTGTCTGGTCACGGCAACTAAACAGAAAATCCTCTTTCCAGCCGGCCAGGGTATCGTCCGTCCCCCGGAAGGAAAG
>JAEDMD010000006.1 GCA_016303195.1 Oscillospiraceae bacterium
AAAAGGGTTTCCCTCAATATCACGTGTAAAAACTTCTGTAAGAGTACCGTCCTTATTCGGGAGCTTTTGCTTTTTATTTAAGGAGCATTTTTCTCAGGCTGATAAGGTCAAAGACATCTGTTTCGGTATCGGAGACGATATCAGCGGCATACGCCTGCTTGCCTGTGAATTCTGTTCCGCCGAGGATATATTTCTGCATGAGCAGAGCGTCGGAAACGTCGACCTTGCCGTCGAGGTTGATATCGCCCTTTCTGCCGAGTGTGGATGCAGATTCAGTCTCTATCGGACGGATGATGATATAGCATACATTGATAGCCTTGTCCTCGGAGCGGAGATTTACTGTAAGCTCGCCGTCGGAAACCTTGACATTTCCGCTTACTGCGGTCTTGTCGGTCGGTGCATTCTTTACGATAACGGATTCGTCAGCCTTGCCGAGATTTGCATAAGCTGTCGGATTCTTTGAGCATCCCCACGGGTCGCAGAAGGACATTTCAACGGAATATGTGCCGTTCGGAAGCTCGAAGCTATAATCGAGGTGACGGGCGATGTTGTTTTCGTACTGATTCTTTGTGTAGCGGAAGCTGTTGGACTTGTCAGCGCCGTCGGTGGTCTTGGATTCGTCGCACCATGTATTTGCTGTATACAGTCCGCCGCTCTTGGATGAGCCGTTGTACTGGTCGGTGGAATCGTCTACAAGTCCCCATTTTTTGCCGCTTACTTCGTCTGCACCGTAAAGCTGTTCGGTAACGCTGTTGTACATACCGAGTTTGTCCTTGCCTGTGAGAGTGCTTGAGTTATGGTCACCGCAGTCAACGAAATATGCGATATCGTTTGTGGCTTCATAAACCGGAGTTACAGCCTCCATGTAGATGAAATCGCATACCTTTGCGGATTCCTTGCCCTCTGCATCGGATGAGAATGTTACATCCATGACGCTGTGTTCAGTTCCGTCAGCGGTGAGGCTGTATGTGCATCTTTCACGTACATCCTGCGGAATTGTCAGAAGAACGTCATAAACATCCTTGTTTCCGCTGTAATCAAGAGTTCCCGACCAAAGAACAGCGTCGCCGACTCTTACTTTGAGGGTCTTGCCGTTGTCGGTCTTGCGGAGTTTGATATGCAGGCGCATGATAGGTGCAGTTTCGTCAACAGCCATTCTGTAAGTGAACCAGCCGTCGTCCTTGACATAGCGGTACGTACTGTCGTTTGTAACTCCGACAGTGCCGATCTCGGTCATTCCGTGGAGGTTATCGCTCTCATACTGACCGTAACCGGGCTGTACGGTATCTGTAACAGTTGTCTTTGCACGTGGGAGTTTTTCCTCGATAACAGTGCCGTTCGGAACGAACTTCCAGTAGATTCCGTAACGCTGCTGATACTGCTTGTAGTGAGGAGTAAATGTGAGTTTTGTATTTGTATCGTTGAGGGTGAATGTCAGACCGTTTGAGCCACGTACAAGATGTTCGTTTATCTCGTTCATGAATGAAGCAACGGACTGTCCCTGCTTTGATATCTTTATAGTTTCGCTTGCGACTTTCTTTTCCTTCGGGATAGTGACCCACATACCTGTGCTGTCGGTCTTCATATCCTCCTTGCCAAGCTCGGCACTGAGTACCAGCGGGCCGTATTTGAAGCCGTAAACATCGGGTGAGTCGGGGAGGGGATATGCTCTTACCTTTGATGGAACGGTCAGCTCGATAACGTCGCCGTTGGAGAAATCTCCCGAAACATCGGCATATCCGTTCACTGTCTTGTAGGTGTACTTTGTGCCGTTTACGGAAACTCCCATATTTCCGTCTATCCAGTCAGGGATACGGAAACGCAGGTCAAGGTCTGAACTTCCCTTGATGGTGAACTTTACGGATGCGCCGTCGGGGATGGTGCTTTCCTGAGTGATGGTAACACCCTTTTCAGCCCAGTTGATGATGGAACTCTGGTAGAAGTTGACGTAAAGGGAATCGTTATCGTGCATATAAATTGTGTCGCCCAGCTTTGTGAAGCTCTCCATACCGCTTCCCGTACAGCACCAGAACTTGTCCCACTGAGTACTGTAAACCTTGAAATATCCCGTAGCCATCGGCTGGAAGTAGGTGGTCATACCTGTTTCGGGGTTCTGTGATGAGAGGATGGAGTTATAATAGGTATTCTCATAGAAATCCATATACTTGCTGTCGTGGGTTATCTTGAAAAGCTCACGGGACAGCTTCAGCATATTGTATGAGTTACAGGTCTCGCAGTTGCAGTTGGTACGCTCGGCATCGAGGATGTCGTCCTTGCCGAAATGCTCCCATTCGCTGTTTCCGCCTGTGATGTAGGTATGGTGGGTAGTCACCATATCCCAGAAAGTTTCGGCATATTTCAGATATACGGAAGCATCGACCTTCTGACCGTTTACGGTCTTGCCGTTGAGGGTGGTGTATCTTTTCAGAGCGCCGATGAATTTCGGGATGGTAGTATTAGCGTGGCGGTTGTTGAGAACGTCCTGACCGCCTTTCATTACCTTTTCAAAGAGTGCAGTTTCGTCGAAATAATGAGCGGCTGCTGCATGGTTGTCCTTGCCTGTGACAGAGTAAAGGTCATACATACAGTCATTCATTCCGCCGTATTCGATGGAAAGAACGGTACGCTGGGTCTGTTCGCTCCATTTACTGCATCGGTTGTATACCCAGTCGCCGAGGTTTGAGCCTATTTCCTTGGCAGGAGCGTAATTTGTAGCCTTGTACACATCAACGATACCTTCGATGAGCTTATGCATTGTGTACCACGGAACCCATGCATCGTCGAAAATATTTGCCTTGCCTATCTCAACACGGTCGAACTGTCTTTCAACATTTCCGTCAGAGGGGACGGGAGCGGCCCAGAGGAAGCCTGTTTTTCCACGTGGATGCTTCTGACAAGCCTGCATACCGTCGATGAGGGTCTTCATGCGCTTGTAGAGGCTGTCCTTCTGGGTCGAAGAACAATTGGGGTTCTGGTATGCCTGAGCGAGGGCAGTGAGGTAGTGTCCTACGCAGTGGCCTGCGATATTTGTGTTTTCCCAGCCTCCGTAGCGCTTTGCGCCGTTGGTGCTGAGGCCTGCATTCTCACGGAAACCTGCGAGAAGTCTTTCGGTATCGAAAGCGAGAAGGTAAGCCATTTCCTTGTCGAATGCATTTGTAAAGTAATCGTCCGTCATTGTCATGTCCGAGATGGAGAAGTCAACGATGTTTGAGTCATCAGCGGCATCGGCGATATCTGAGGGGATATACACGCTCATGCTACAAACCACAGCAGCGGCAGAGCAGACCGAAACCAGCTTGTTGAGCAGATGATGTTTCATAAGATAAACCTCCTTAAAAATGTTTATATCAATAGTTTGCTAAGTTCAGTATACAATGCATCCGCCCTTCCGTCAACGTAAATTGTGCGGAAATAGTGGACAAAATAACTGACTTTTTCACCAATTTGTATTTACAGATATTGCGATTACTGTGGATTTGTACAGACAGAAGAATATAAACAAAAATGCGGGAATAATATTACCGATTGTATAAATCACAACTGTTTTTACATTTAGTCACCATGCCCGAAAAAGTCATTTTCTTTTTTTGCGCCAAACTGTCAGCATTTGACAAACGGCAGTATATCCGCATTTTTATAGTGACGGGATGTCAGAAATGCTCCCGTCGGCAAATTATACAATCTGATAATTATTTGCGGTCGGCATATACCTTAATATAATTATGAATGAAAATCGTTTTTTGTGGACATATACGAAAAATCCCCAGTATTGGGAGATAAACTTGACAAAACTAAGACAATGAATTATAATAATAAAGTATTTGAATCATAAAATGGATTTGTTATATCTATAATATGAAATGCCTGAATATTGTTATATAATAAATGTTTTTTATCTGACATCATCTTTCGGGATGTGTCATTTTAATGTATGTAGGATGTTATAAAAGTACGGTCTTTCTGAAAAGTGTCAGACCGTTAAAATCTGATGTTAGGAGAGAATAAAATGGATCATATGGCAGAGTACAGCAGATGGCTTCAGAATGTCACCGAAAACGATCTGCTCGAAGAACTGCGTGGCATGGATGAAACTGCCGCCGAGGACGCTTTTTATCGTGATCTGGCATTCGGTACAGGCGGTCTGCGTGGCACTATCGGTGCAGGCACTAACCGCATGAACGTTTACACAGTTTCAAAGGCTACACAGGGCATCGCAAATCATCTTGGCGCAAACGCTTCCGTTGTCATCGGCTATGACAGCCGTATCAAGAGCGACGTTTTCGCAAAGGTCGCAGCAGGTGTTTTTGCGGCAAACGGCATAAAAGTTCATATATGGCCCGAACTGCTTCCCGTTCCTACCGTAAGCTATGCTGTGAGAGCGCTGGACGCTTCCGCAGGTATCATGATAACTGCAAGCCATAATCCGAGCAAATACAACGGCTACAAGGTGTACGGCGCTGACGGATGCCAGATAACTACCGAAACAGCCGCAGAGATACTTTCAGAAATAGAAAAACTCGATATATTCGCAGATGTTAAGCATTCCTCTTTCGAGGACGGCATTAAAAGCGGTATCATCGGCTATATCAGCGATACCGTCCTGAACGGCTTCATCGGTGAGGTAAAGAAGCAGAGCGTTCTTTTCGGCGATGAGATAAACAGAGATGTTGCCATCGTTTACACTCCTCTCAACGGCACAGGTCTGAAGCCTGTCACAAGAGTTCTGGAGGAGAGCGGATTCACAAATATCACCGTTGTTGAGGAACAGCGCCTCCCTGACGGAAACTTCCCGACCTGCCCGTATCCGAACCCTGAGATACGTGAGGCTATGGAGCTGGGACTTCAGTACTGCGAAAAAACAGGCGCAGACCTTCTTCTTGCAACAGACCCCGATGCGGACAGATGCGGTATCGCCGTTAAAACTGCCGACGGAGGATATAAACTGCTTTCAGGCAATGAAGTGGGACTCCTGCTTCTGGACTTTATCTGTTCACAGAGGATAAAGCATGACAAAATGCCCGAAAAGCCTGTATTCGTGAAAACTGTCGTTACTATGGATCTGGCTGACAAGATCGCTGAACACTACGGCGTTGAAACTGTCAATGTTTTAACAGGCTTCAAGTTCATCGGCGAGGTAATAGGCAGACTTGAAGCACAGGGCAGAGAATCAGATTTTATCTGCGGATTCGAGGAGTCCTACGGCTATCTTACAGGTTCTTACGTTCGTGACAAGGACGCTGTCGATGCGGCATTCATGATATGCGAAATGTTCGCTTACTATAAAACAAGAGGCATCAGCCTCCTTGAAAAGCTGGATGAGCTTTTCGGTACATACGGCTTCTGCCTGAACACCCTCCATTTCTACGAATTCGGCGGTTCGGCAGGCATGACAAGAATGAGCGAGATAATGGCTGAATTCCACAAGGGCGTTGACTCGTTCGCAGGTCAGAAGGTCGTTCGCACACTGGATTACAGCAAGGGTCTTGACGGACTTCCGCCGTCGGATGTGCTGAAATTCTACACCGACAAGGGTTCTGTTGTTATCCGTCCGTCGGGTACAGAACCAAAGGTCAAGGCTTATATCAGCGTTACAGCAGAAAACAGAAGCGAAGCAGAAAAGACCGAGGAAAAGATCGCTGCCCAGCTTGCTGAAATAATAAAATAAATATGTACAGGAGATAAAATATGAATCATTACGGAGTAATCATGGCAGGAGGCGGAGGAACACGTTTCTGGCCGCTTTCAAGACAGAAAACACCTAAACAGCTTCTTAACCTCTCAGGCAAGGACCTGATGGTAAATGAAGCAGTCGAGCGTATCGCAACTGTTGCGGACAAGAACGATATATTCATCGTTACTGCCGATGTACAGGCTGAGGCGATGAGAAATGCCACAAGCGGCAAGGTACTTCCTGAGAATATCCTCGCTGAGCCTGCTGCAAGAAATACCGCCGCCTGCATCGGTTATGCGGCAATGGAGATAGTCCGCAAGCACGGTGACGGTGTCATGATAATTACTCCTGCGGATCATTATATAGAAGATGTTCCTGCACTGACGGAAATATTCAGAACTGCCGTTAAAACAGCCGAGGAACAGGATAAATTCGTTACCATCGGTCTGAAGCCGACTTTCCCGTCAACAGGTTTCGGCTATATCAAGTACGATGCTGAAACAGAAGGCGCTGTAAAGCCTGTTGTTGAGTTCAGGGAAAAGCCCGACGAGGAGACTGCAAAGCAGTACATCGCAAGCGGACGCTATGCATGGAACAGCGGTATGTTCATCTGGAAGGCAAGCCTCATCCTCACAAAGCTGGAGGAATATGTTCCCGATATCTACGCTGACCTCAAAAAGATCGGCGATGCTATGAATACACCAGACGAGCAGAAGGTGCTGAATGAAGTTTATCCCAATATCCGCAAGATCTCCATCGACTATGCCGTTATGGAGCCAAGCGCTGCAAAGGGCGATGTTCTGGTAATTCCGGGCGAATGCGGATGGAACGATGTGGGAAGCTGGGACATGATGGATGTCCTCCACGATGCCGATGAGAACGGCAATATCATCATCGGCGATGTTGTTGCAGTTGACGCAAAGGATTCAGTCATATATTCATCGGGCAAGACCGTTACCGCTGTTGATGTGGAGGGCCTTGTCATCGTTGAAACTCCCGATGCTATCATGGTTTGCAGTAAGGAGAAGGCTCAGAACGTAAAGAAGATAGTAGACGCACTGTCAGAGGCAGGCAGAAAGGAACTGCTGTGATAAACGGATCTATCGTAAAGCTCGAACCTGCGTTCAAGGACTATTTATGGGGCGGTACAAAGCTCCGTGATATATATAATAAGAAGTGCGATATGGATATCGTTGCCGAAAGCTGGGAATTATCCGCTCATCCCGACGGTACTTCAAGGATCGCAAGCGGTCAGTTCAAAGGTATGCTTTTCACGGAATACCTTGAAAAGATCGGTGTTTCCGCACTGGGTGCGAAATATGACCCGAACAGGGAGTTCCCGCTCCTTATAAAGCTCATTGATGCAAAGCAGAATCTTTCCGTTCAGGTGCATCCCAATGACGAATATGCCATGAAGCATGAAAACGGCTGCGGCAAGACTGAAATGTGGTACGTCATTGACTCTGAGCCTGATGCAGGCCTTTATGTGGGCTTCAAGCAGGATGTGAGCAGGGAAGAAGTCGCTCAGCGTATCGCTGACAATACCATCATGGACGTTCTCGAATTCCACCCCACAAAGCCGGGAGATGTTTTCTTCATCCCTGCGGGCACTGTCCATGCTATCGGTGCAGGAAACCTCATCTGCGAGATACAGCAGAGCAGCAACAGCACTTACCGTCTCTATGACTACGACAGGAGAGACAAATTCGGCAATCCACGAGAGCTTCACCTTGAAAAAGCCCTCGATGTGCTTGATTATCATAAATATGCCCCCATCGCTTTTAACGGAAAGGTCAGCTGTAAGTATTTCGAGGTATCTTTCGTGGATATCAGCGGAAAACAGCAGATAAAGCTGACTGACGACAGCTTCTGTTCAATTACCTGCATAAAGGGCGAAGGCGAGCTTACACTGGATGAAACTATGCATATAAGCGCAGGCGAGACTGTTTTCATCCCTGCAGCCGACAGTATGCTTACTGTTGAGGGAAATGTCTCACTTGTAATTTCAAAGGCATGAGCATCGGCTGTTTCTTCCGAGAATGAAAGGAGCTAATAATGGCAAGAATCAAGTTTATGAATACCGAAGTCGATAATCTTTCGATGAAGGAAACCTTACAGGCTATCAACAGCCTCATTAAACAGAATAAAAACGCATACGTGGTAACACCTAACGTTGACCATATCATACAGCTCGAAAGAGGCGGTGAACTGGTCGAGGTGTACAAGAATGCAGACCTTATCCTCACAGACGGAAAGCCTCTCATCTGGATATCAAAATGGTACGGAACTCCTATCAAGGAAAAGATAAGCGGTTCTGACCTTTTCCCACGTGTCTGCGCTCTCGCCGCAAAGAAGGGATACAGGATGTTCTTCCTCGGTGCGGCTGAGGGAGTTGCCGCTAAAGCCGCTGAGAACCTCGAAAAGAGATTCAAGGGACTTCAGGTGGTAGGAACTTATTCACCTCCGTTCGGTTTCGAGAACAACGAGGAGGAAATGGCTAAGATAAAGGCTATGATAAAAGAGTCAAAGCCGCATATCCTCATCGTGGGTCTGGGCTGTCCAAAGCAGGAGCTTTTCATACTCCATCACCGTGAGGAACTGGGCGTTCCGCTTTCACTGGGACTGGGCGCAAGCCTTGACTTCGAGGCAGGCAACATCAAGAGAGCGCCTAAGTGGATGGCAGACCACGGCTTCGAGTGGCTTTACAGGATAACTCAGGACCCTAAGCGCCTTGCCAAGAGATATCTTGTGGATGACAGAAAGATCTTAGGTCTGGCTATAAAGTACAAGAAGGAACTGAATAAGTGATCTGAGTTCAATAAAGTTGGAAGGAAATGCGGAGGAACGCCTTTCGGCGCTCCTTCCGTGAAGAATGGATAATAGTATGAAACTGGTTTATCTGTATACAAATCTCAATTGGTACAGACTCTCGCTCTTTAAAAGCATTGCGGGGATCATGGATGTACATATTTACATATTGAACGGCTACGAAGTCGGTTACGACGGAATAAAGTATCAGCCCGACTATGAGGGTCTGAACATCACCTTCCTTTCAAATGAGGAGAGCCGTTTTTCAGCACTCTGCAAAATTCTCGACCGTGAGGAGTTCGACGGTATCGTTGTTCCCTCCATGAACGATGTGTTCTACCTTAACCTTACCACAAGACTCAGCCACTACTATCACAAAAAAGGCAAGACAGTGCTGTATTTCTGGGAATACTGGCCTATGGACGCAGGAAAGGAATCCGCAGGAAAGTGGGCGAAGCAGCAGCTCCGCCACTTCTATACCAGACTCAACAAAAGCTCCATCGACTATTTCATCACTCCGAGCATAAATACATATTCGTTCTACCAGAGAATGAATATCCCGTCGGAAAAGCTGATAAGATGCTACAACGTCAGCGAAGTCGAGCCGTGCGGCGGCGCCCCGATGCAGATACGCCGTGACCTCGGTATACCCGATGACCATAAGATCATCCTTTTCTTCGGAAGACTGGAGGCTTACAAGGGCGTTGCCGAGCTGATAAGATGCTTCAACAGCCTCAGAAACAGGAAATGGCATCTTCTTATCTGCGGCCCCGGCTCGGAAAAAGTGGAAAAGATCGCATCAAAAAATCCCAATATCCACCTTACAGGCAGTATCGAGCCTGAAAAGCGTTCGCTGTATTATTCAGCCGCTAACCTTTTTGTATTGGCAAACACATATAAGGGAAAGATAGAACCGTGGGGACTTACTGTCAACGAAGCCATGGCTTTCTCTCTCCCGATACTTGTCACAAATGCCACAGGAAGCGCCATAGATCTGGTATTTTCGGGCATCAACGGCTATGTGGTCAATGCGGGAAGGCTCGAAAAAGAGCTTCCTTTCTATATCAGAAAGATACTCAGCGATGAGGCTCTTGAAAAGGAACTGGGCGAAAATTCCAGAAAGATCATTTCAAGCTATACGTTCGATCATATGGCTGAGGCATTCAAGGTCGCAGTCGAGAAGAATATGATCGGCTGAACAAGCCGTAAGGCAATATTATAGAAGATGAGGACAGCTACATGGGAATGATAAATATGATAAAAAGGCTTGATGCTGAAAAGGCAGGCCTTTATGTTATCAGCGAGGAAGAACTGAGCAAACTCAAGAAAACACTTCTTGATATGCTCAAGGACATGATTAAAGTATTCGACGCAAACGGCATAAACTGGAGTCTTTCGGGCGGAAGCATCATCGGTGCTGTCCGTCATCATGGCTTTATCCCGTGGGATGACGATATCGACCTGTTCATGACAAGAAGAAATTTTGAGAAGTTCAGAAAAGTATTCAACAAACAGCTCGGCGACCGTTACAGACTGAGAATGCCCGGCGATAAGGGCTATATTCTCCATTTCCCCACCATCGAAAAGCGTGGCACGAGAATAAAGCAGATACAGTCAACTGGCGGCGCTCAGGGATTGTTCATAGATGTGTTCATCCTTGAAAACTGCCCCGATAACAAGATACTCAGAAAACTCCACGGTCTGCACTGCACTGCATACCTTGCCATCGACAGCTTTGTAAGGACTGAAGCCTGCAAGAAGAATCTTCTCAAATACGGCGCAAGCAGTCCCGAACTCATCAAGGCTGTAAAGCTCAGATGCAGACTCAGCAAGCTGTTTATGTTCAGAAAGCTGGAGAAATGGATGAAGCTCAGCGATAAGTGCTTTTCTTCCGTTAAGAACAACAAGTCCGAATATGTGGTATGTCCCAGCGGCGGCGCACATTATTTCGGCGAGATATTCAAGCGTGAGTATATGGAAAAGACCGTATCAGTGGATTTCGAGGATATCAAAGCGAATATCCCCTGCAATTCCGATTATTACCTCACAAAGCGCTACGGCGCAGACTATATGACCATCCCGAAGGATGCGGCTAAGGAAAGACACGCTTACATCGAGTTCAAATTATAATACTGATCTCTGACCGAACCAATGAAAATCTAAACCGCTATCCGCTCGCTGTTCGTCATCAAATTGCGGACATTTTCCTATATCAGCGAGCGCCTGTCGGTTTATGTTTTCATCGAAACGGTCAGAGATCAGTATAAAGACATTTTTTAAAAGGAGATATTTAAGATTATGGCGAACATTGGTTTGGTTATTGCAGGCGGTTCAGGAAACAGAATGCATCAGGACATCCCAAAGCAGTTCATCACTGTACACGAAAGACCTGTTATCGTATATACTCTGGAGGCTTTCCAGAATCACCCTGAGATAGGCGCTATCGCAGTAGTATGCATCGAAGGCTGGGAGCAGGTGTTATGGGCTTATGCAAAGCAGTTCAACATCACTAAGCTGAAATATGTAGTTCCCGGCGGAAAGAACGGTCAGGACTCCATCCGCAACGGTGTTTACGAACTTGAAAAGCACTACGACAAGGACGATATCGTTCTTATCCACGATGCTATCCGTCCGATGGTATCTGCTGAGATCATTTCTGACTGCATAAACAAGACCAGAAAGTACGGAGACGCTATCACTGTTATCCCATGCGCTGAGGCTATGATGCAGACTGAGGACGGCATGGTCTCAACAGGAAGCTATCCGAGAGACAACCTGAAGCGTACCCAGACTCCGCAGGGATTCAGGATCGGCAAGATCTGCGATCTCCACAGAAGGGCACTGGAAGCAGGCATCACAAATTCCGTTGCTTCATGCACACTCATGATCGAAATGGGCGAGCAGGTACACTTCTCAGCAGGTTCGGAAAAGAATATCAAACTCACAACAGTTGAAGATATCGACATTTTCAAGGCACTTCTCAAGGCTAAGAGATCAGACTGGTTAAAGGACTAATTGTTATGAACTTTTATAAAAGTGAAAATTATAAAAAGGACATTGAGACTGCTGTAAAGGCAGTCTCAGGTCTTGACAGACTCTTTGGTTCATCGGTTCTTATCGCAGGCGGTTCAGGACTTATCGGCTCATTCATGGCTGATATGCTCCTCTATGCAAATGAGCATATGAACGCCGATATCACCGTATACGCAATGGACCTCAGCAAAGAAAGACTTGCTTCAAGATATGCAGGTATAAACACTGACAAGCTCCGTCTGGTTGAGCATAATGTCAATGAAGCACCCGATTTTGATTTTAAGGCAGATTATATCATCCATGCCGCAAGCCCTGCTTTCCCTGCGGCATTCAACAGCGACCCAGTGGGAACTGTAATGAGCAATATCCTCGGTACAAAGTACCTCCTCGACTACGGCAGGGAACACGGTACAAAGCGTATGCTCTATATCTCATCGGGCGAGGTTTACGGTCAGGGCGACCTGAGCCTTGAATCCTTCGAGGAAAGCTATGCAGGCTATGTTGACCCCACTTCCGCCCGTTCATGCTACCCTAACGGCAAGAGAGCGGCTGAAACTCTTTGTGTTTCCTATACAAAGCAGTACGGCATAGACACTGTTATCGTAAGACCCAGCCATACCTACGGCCCGACCGTAACTAAGGCTGACAACCGTGCAAATGCTCAGTTCGTCAACAAGGGTCTGGCAGGCGAGGATATAGTTCTCAACAGCGCAGGAAATCAGATGCGCTCATACACTTATCTTGCTGATTCAGCATCAGCTATAATTTCCGTACTCACCAGCGGTGAAAGCTGTAATGCCTACAATATTGCAAATTCAGCATCAAGGACCACGATCGCAGGATTTGCAAAGGAGGTTGCCGCACAGACAGGCACAAAGGTGGTATTCGCCGACCCTGACGAAGTGGCAAAGGCTGAAATGACCCCGATCGCAAAGCAGGTACTCAGCAGTAAAAAGCTGGAAAGCCTCGGCTGGAAGGGACAGTTTACCGTTGAAGAAGGCATCAGGCACACTCTCAATATTATGAGAGAGCTTGAGGATTAAAGAGGTATTTATGTTAGAAAAGCTGAAAGAAGAAGTATGTGCAGCAAATCTGGAACTGGTTGCCAGAGGAGTTGTTATATATACATGGGGAAACGTCAGCGGCATCGACCGTGAAAAGGGTCTTGTCGTTATCAAGCCCTCAGGTGTTGATTATGACGGTATGAGCCCCGATGATATGGTAGTCGTTGACCTCGTAAGCGGCGAGACCGTTGAGGGAAAATGGAAGCCGTCATCAGATACAAAGACACATCTCGAACTGTACCGTCAGTTCAGCGATATAGGCGGAATAACCCACACTCACTCCGTAAATGCCGTTGCCTATGCACAGGCAGGTGCGGATATCCCTGCTCTCGGCACTACCCATGCGGATTATTTCTACGGTGCTATCCCGTGTACCCGTGAGCTTTCCAAAGAGGAAGTTGAGGAGGACTATGAGCTGAATACGGGAAAGGTCATCGTTGAGACTGTCAGACAGCGCAATATACAGCCACTTGCCGTTCCGGGGATCGTTGTGAAGAATCACGGCCCGTTTTCATGGGGCAAGGATGCGGCGGCTTCGGTTTACCATGCCGTTGTAATGGAAAAAGTCGCTGAGATGGATCTCAAAACACTGCTGATAAACCCCGATGCATCCATGCAGCAGTATATTCTCGACAAGCATTATATGAGAAAGCACGGGCCGAATGCTTATTACGGCCAGAAGTAAATGTGGGGTGTATATTTAATTGAAGCTCGCAATATTTTGTAATACCCCCTATCAGTTATTCGTTGCTTCATGCTATGTGGCAGGACGCTGCAAAAACGGTGACACCTGCGACCTTTATGTGGATATAGACAATTCAAAGCAGAATAAGGAGCTTGCCGATGCCCTTGCGGAGCAGAAGGCATTCTCCCGTATCTACATCCTCAGAAGAATAGCGTCGAAGCAGAACACCATAAAAAGGAATATATCCAAAGTAAGGAGCTATCTCCAGCCACGGTGGATGTTCACGGAAAGCGTTGAAGGCGGAAAAATACCGTCGGAGGATGCCTACGATGCAGTGCTGATATCCCATTTCGGCGCAATGGCATTGTGGTTCGTCTATTCCTTCCCGAAAGCAAAGATATACTTCTATGAGGACGGACTCGGAAGCTATCTCAGGGAACAGCGCAATATCATGACCTCCTCCGTTGACAGGTTTTTCCAGAAACTTACAGGACGGGGCGCTGAAAAGATCGAGCCTGAAAAACTACTGCTGTTCTGCCCCGATTTCTACGAGGGCAGATACAAAAACTGTACGGAGAAGATACCCAATACCTACGATAATGCCGATGCCGAAAGGCTTGTGAGCAATATCTTCGTGCAGAACGATACTGCGGAATATTCACAATATCCGTTCATCTATCTCGGTCAGCCAAGCGATGACCATGACAATGAACGCAAACAGAAAACCATTGAATGTGAAAAGCAGATGGTGGGATGCATTGAAAAGACCATCGGAAAGGATATTCTGGTGCGTCCCCATCCGAGACAGGATGCGAAGTTCTATGAACCGCTGAAAACCGATACAAAGGGCTCATCGTGGGAAACTTCATGTGTTGCCCGTCTCACCGAAAAATCTGTGCTTATCGGAAGATATTCGACAGCCCAGTTCACACCTAAACTGCTTTGCGGAAAAGAACCCGTACTTATCTTCACAAACAGTCTCTATCCCCCTGAGGACGAGGAAAAACGAAAGAATATCGAAGAACTCATCAGCAGGATAAAGCGTATCTACAATGATAAGGAAAAGGTGATATGTCCGCAGTCAATGGATGAATTTGAAAGGATATTGATGGATCTGAGGGAGAAAGCCGTATGATAAAACTTCCTGCCCGCTTTCGTGATTATTTATCTCTGGACGTGATCGAATTTCTGGCGCTTTTGTGCCTGATCCCGTTCTTTCAGCCTGCGTGTATCGACAGTTTCGTATTGTATGGGATAAAAGTATCCCTGTTTTCCCTGATAGGAAAATGCTTTACTGCAATGAGACTGGCGATCTCATGTTCGGCGATCCTTCTGTTTTGCCTTAAAATAAATGAAATAAAACGAAAAATGAATTTTACCATGTTCTCGATACTGCTGTCGATCATACTTCTTGTGGCGGTTTCGGGTATCGTGAACTCGGCACGTGTGACGGTTCTGTTATCATATGTGTATGATATCGGACTGCTTTGTCTGTTTGAACTTATGATACTTCACGGGCGGAATTCGTTCCTGAAGATCATTACAAAGCTGTTCGGCGCACTGAGTTTCCTCGGTGCGGCATCCATCATAGCTTTCCCTCACGGCTTCAACCATGCTTACGATGTCCACAATGCCATCTACTTCTTAGGAAGCAAGAATGCGGCTATCAATGTGTATATCATCTTCTTCATGGCATTGTGGGGAGAAGCGCTCCATGACGGAACAAGAATGCCGAAACGAAGCGTTTTCTACCTTGTTATCTTTATGCTGACAGGTGTTATCATGGGTTCGGGTTCGACAATGGTATGCGTTCTTGGCATGGCGTGTATCTATGTGAATTTCGGTTCGCTTCACGGAAAGATCACCATTGCGCCTATTGTCCCTTTTGCGGTAATAGCTGTTGCGGTAGTGGCGGTCTATGTCGGAAGTATGAGTCCGCTTATACTGCACTTGCTGGAAATGATGGGACGAGACACCACATTCAGCGGAAGAACCATCCTCTGGAGACAGGCGCTGAGATATTATAACAATAATGTCATGTTCGGTGCGGGTATTGATATCGTTTACCACAATTTCAGCGGTATCGTGCAGTACAGCGCACACAGCCAGTTCCTCGACAGACTGGCTAAATACGGTCTGATACCGTTCATACCCTTTGTTGCTTCATTTGTTTATATGGAAAAACAGCTTATGTTCACAAAGCTGAAAAAAATGAGCAGTATGCTCGGTCTGTTCATAGCGCTTTATCTGCTCAGAATGGGCTTCGATGTGTACAGCTTGTACTATATATTCACCATCGCCTACCTCTGCGACCTTTTCACACGCAAGGAGGACGATGATCTCAGCAGTCTGCTCTCGATCTTCGGGATCAAGCTGGAAAGATGACGTATTTATATGTTAAGGAAATTTAATAATGAGTAATGATTCAAAAGCACTTAAATCAGGCATATGGTATACAGCCGCAAATTTTCTGACGAAAAGCATTGGTATCATAACTACGCCCATATTCGCACGACTCCTCACCAAAAATGAAGTCGGCGCATACGGCAACTATACCTCATGGCTTGCTGTCATGATAATCCTCGTTACCTTCAATCTGGAAAGCACATTCATAAGTGCGAAGTACGAATATGAAAAGGATTTCGATTCATACGTCAGCACAATGGCGCTTTTCAGCGGTACATCGGCTTTGGTCTGGACACTGCTGTTCCATATCTTTTCGGAATTTGCCGTCGCTAAGATGAACATTGACATGACGTACATCAACTGTATGTGTATGTATCTTTTCTTCCTGCCGATGGTCAATCTCTTTCAGGCAAGGGAACGTTACAGGTTCGGCTATAAGAAATCAGTCCTTATAAGCTGTCTCATAACCGTCGGAACGGCTTTGCTTTCTGTTCTGCTGGTGCTGAATCTGGAGAACAGGCTGACAGGACGAGTTTTCGGAAGCGCCATCCCGACAATTGTAATAGGCTGTGTGCTGGCTGTGGCACTCTTTAAGTCAGGACATAACTTCAAGCTGGAATACATAAAATATGCTATTCCCATATGCCTGCCGTTCATTCCTCATCTGCTGTCAATGTCTTTCCTGAATTCGCTGGATAAGATGATGATAACGGATATCCGTGGCGAGGAGGAAAACGCACTTTACACAATTGCCTATCAGTGCAGTTCTGTGGTGACTATCCTCGTTACATCGCTTAATACAGCATTTGCCCCGTGGCTGGGCGAAAAGCTGCATGAGGATTCTTTTGAGGAGATACGTAAATTCTCGAAAAAATATGTCCTTATTTTCTGCTTCTTTGCAGTGGGGATAATGCTTATTTCCCCCGATATCATGATGATAATGGGCGGAAAGCCGTATATGGAAGCTGAATATGTAATGCCTCCCGTTATGCTGGGATGCGTTTGTCAGTTCGTTTATACGATGTACGTAAATGTTGAACAGTTCAAGAAAAAGACCATCGGAATGGCGATAGCAAGCGTTTCGGCGGCGGCTATCAACTACGGACTCAATTACGTGCTTATCCCGAAATACGGATATATCGCAGCAGCCTACACTACACTCGTCAGCTTCATCTGGCTGCTGACAGTTCATATGCTTCTTGTTCGTTTCATAGGTTACAGCAAGACCTATCCGAATAAATTCATAATCAGCGTTGTCGGTGCGGCAGCGGTGATAACAGTCGGCATCAATGCTTTGTATAAGCTGCCGGTCATCAGATACTCGATCATAGTTGTTTACGGCTGTGTATTTTTATATGGAGTATACAAGTTCAAGGATGTTATTTTGAAATTAGTAAAGAAAAAGGTTTCTAAGTGATCAGGAGGTTCAATATGTTTGAAATTTCATCATTCATTTCAAAGTTTGTGACAAAAAGACCCGAATCAATGTTTCTGGGAGATATTGAAGCAAACAGGGAAAAGCTCACTGAAAAGATCGAAGGCAAGAGCGTTCTTGTCATCGGCGGTGCAGGAAGTATCGGAAGCTCATATATAAAGGCTATCCTTCCTTTCAGACCAAAGACTCTCGTAGTTGTTGATATCAACGAGAATGCACTGGCTGAGCTTACAAGAGATCTCAGAAGTACAGAGGGTATGTATGTGCCTGATGATTATATCCCTTATCCTATGGATTTCGCATCAAGCGTTTTCAGAAAGATGTTCATTGCAAGAGGCGGTTTCGATATCGTTGCAAACTTCTCCGCTCACAAGCACGTCCGCAGTGAAAAGGACATCTATTCCGTTGAGGCGCTTATCAGAAACAATGTCCTCAATGCAAAGATACTCCTTGATCTTCTTGAACAGTATCCGCCTGAGGAATACTTCTGCGTATCCACCGACAAGGCCGCAAACCCTGTTAACATCATGGGCGCAAGCAAGCGTATCATGGAAGATCTCATCTTCTCATACTCGGATAAATTCCCTGTAAAGACCGCAAGATTCGCAAACGTTGCATTCTCAAACGGCTCACTGCCCGCAGGCTTCCTTGCAAGAATATCAAAGCTCCAGCCGCTCAGCGCTCCTTCCGATGTAAAGCGTTATTTCGTTTCACCTGAGGAGAGCGGACAGATCTGTATGCTTTCATGTATGCTCGGAAACAACCGTGAGATCTTCTTCCCTAAGCTGGAAGAATCACAGATGATGACATTCGATTCCATCGCTACAAATCTCCTTAAAGAACACGGCTACGAAGTTCTCCGCTGCGATTCTGACGAAGCTGCGATCAGGGAAGCTAAGAACCTCAGAAACGGAAGCCTTAAATATCCCGTACACTACGCTGTTTCCAACACCTCAGGCGAAAAGTCCTTCGAGGAGTTCTATACAGAGGCTGAGACACTGGATATGGACAGACTTTCTGCTCTCGGCATAATCACTGACAAGGATATCCCAAGCCGTAATAATCTGGAAGTGCTTTTCAACAAGCTGACAGACGTTTTCGCAAAGGATTCCACATCAAAGGAAGAAGTCGTTGATATCATCAAGTCGTATCTTCCTAACTTTGAGCATATCGAAAAGGGCAAATCCCTTGACAGCAAAATGTAATGAAAGAAGGATATTGAAATGGGACGTTTTATACCTTTGTGTATCCCTAATTTTGAGGGAAATGAAAGAAAATATGTTGACGATGCCATAGATCAGGGCTGGGTATCAACAGGCGGTGCTTACATCACAAAGCTGGAGGAGGAAATGGCTAAGTTCCTCCACACAGACAATGTTGCTGCCTGCCAGAGCGGTACTTCCGCACTTCACCTTTCACTGGTGCAGAGCGGTGTTCAGCCGGGAGATGTTGTACTCGTTCCGCCGCTTACATTCATTGCGGCTGTAAACCCTGTAAAGTATCAGTTCGCACAGCCGATATTCATCGACTGCGATGACAGTTTCTGCATGGACCCTGTAAAGCTCCGTGAATTCTGCGAGCAGGAGTGCGATTTCGCTGACGGAAAGCTCACATACAAGGCTAACGGCGCACAGGTAAAGGCACTTGTTGTTGTTCACGTATTCGGAAATATGGCTGATATGGAATCCATCATGGATATCGCTCACAAGTACGGCATCAAGGTCATCGAGGATGCTACCGAGGCTCTCGGAACTTGCTACACAAGCGGAAGATACGCAGGCAAGTATGCAGGTACTATCGGCGATTTCGGCGCATTTTCATTCAACGGCAACAAGATAATCACAACAGGCGGCGGCGGTGCTGTTACAGCAAATAAGTCCGAAACTGTTGACCATATCCGTTTCCTTTCAACACAGGCTAAGACCGATCCCCATTACTACATCCATGACGAGATCGGATACAATTACCGTATGACCAATATTCAGGCCGCTCTCGGCGTTGCGCAGATGGAGGAGCTTCCTGAGTTCATCCGCCGCAAGCAGGCAAATTTCGACAAGTACGCAAAGCTGTTCGAGAACTATGAGCTTGGCGAGATCGTTCCTTTCCGTGAGGGCATCTCATCCAACAAGTGGTTCTACTCTCTCAAGATCAACAGAGAGCGCATCACAGCAGAAATGCGTGAGATAATCACAAGACTTCAGGACAATGGCATACAGACACGAGCTATCTGGGGTCTTATCAATGAGCAGAAGCCGTATCTCAATGAGACAACATACAAACTCGAAAAAGCTCCTTACTACGCTGAGAGGATACTCAATATCCCGTCAAGCACACAGATAACCGATGAGGAGATCGAGACTGTCGTTTCTGAGATAAAGAAACTTTTTGAGGAACTGGACAATGGTAAAAACTGAGATAGAGAAGTTCATCGCATCAAAGGATGTTACCGTAGTTGAGGCAATGAAGCTCATTGACATCAATACTCACGGCATCATCTACATTGCCGATGAAAACAGAAAGCTGACAGGAAGCCTGTCCGACGGAGATATCCGCAGATGGATAATCCGCACAGGCGACCTTAACGGAAAAGCCGGGCTTATGATGAACAGAAACCCTAAGTCGGTATTCGAGAGCGAAAGACGTTCGGGCGCTTCATTCATGAAAAGCTCAAAGATACATTCCGTTCCTGTTGTTGACGAACAGCTCAGGATAGTTGATATCCTTTTCGATGATGAGACAGAAGCATCGGAGGTTTCTTCTTCGGGACTTGCAGGTACTCCTGTTATCATCATGGCAGGCGGTAAGGGCACAAGACTTTACCCCTATACAAAGATACTTCCGAAGCCCCTTATCCCTATCGGAGATATCCCGATACTGGAGCGTATCATAAATCGTTTCACACGATGCGGTGCAAATGATTTCTACCTTACAGTTAACTATAAGAAGGAAATGATAAAGTCCTACTTCAAGGAACTCGCTCCTTCTTATGATATAACCTACGTTGAAGAAAGCAAGCCTCTGGGTACAGCAGGAAGCATAAAGCTGATAGAGAAGAAGTTTGACCGCTCTGTCATCATCACAAACTGCGACATCCTCATCGAGGCTGATTACGAAAAGGTGCTTGCATACCATAATGAATCGGGAAATGCTCTCACCATCGTTTCTTCACTGAAAAATGTGACCATACCTTACGGAGTGCTTCATTCATCCGAAAACGGCATCATCTCATCAATGGAGGAAAAGCCTCAGCTTTCCTATTTTATCAATACGGGAATGTATGTGCTTGACCCTCAGTATATCGAGAAGATACCCGATGATACATTCTATCACATGACTCATCTGGCAGATCAGCTTATGAGCGACGGTCTTAAAGTCGGAATGTACCCCATCAGCGAGAATTCCTTCCTTGATATGGGAGAATTCGAGGAAATGAAGAAGATGGAAGAACGCATCAACAGCGGTTCTGTTTCGTAACGGGAGTTGCATAATGAGCAGAAAAATAGTTCTTATCGGCGGAGGCGGTCACTGTAAATCGGTTCTGGATACACTTCTGAGAAACAATGAACATGATGAGATAGTGATAACCGATAACGATATCCCCGTCGGTACTGAAATAATGGGATGCAAAGTTGCAGGAAATGACGATGTTCTCCCTGAACTCCTGAAGGCAGGTTTCAGCGAGGCTTTCATTACTGTGGGAAGCATCAAGTCAACAAAGCTGAGGCATATCCTCTTTGACAAGGCATCGGCTGTGGGGTTCGATATGGTCAATATCATCGACATCTCGGCAGTTGTCTCAGAGTATGCTTCACTGGGAAAGGGCATTTTCATCGGAAAGAATTCCGTAGTGAATGCTGATGCAGTCATAGGCGATGCCGCTATAATCAATACCGCTTCGGTAATTGAACATGAATGCAGGATAGGTGACTTTACACACGTTTCTGTCGGCGCAAAGCTGTGCGGCAATGTGAGAGTCGGAAATGACTCCCTCATAGGCGCAGGTTCGGTAGTTATTCAGGGTGTAGAGATAGGAAACAGCGTTATCATCGGTGCAGGCAGTACCGTTATAGATAACGTGGCTGACATGACAACTAAAGTCGGTCTTGTCAAGTAGTTTTTGAGGTGATAGATTTGGGTAGAACATTGATAATTGCAGAAGCAGGTGTCAATCATAACGGCAGTCTCGAAATTGCTAAGGAACTTGTAAGAACTGCAAAGGAATGCGGTGCTGATATAGTAAAATTCCAGACAGCAAAGCTGGACTCACTTGTTTCAAAACACGCTGAAATGGCGGATTATCAGAAAAAGAACATCGGCAAGGAAGAATCCCAGAAGGAAATGCTCAGCAAGCTGCTCCTCAGCTATGATGATTTTACCGAGCTTGCTGATTATTGCAGAGAAGTCGGAATAATGTTCCTTTCCACTCCCTTTGACATCGACAGCATCCGTTTCCTTGACCCTATGCAGGATATATGGAAAGTCCCGTCAGGCGAGATAACCAATTATCCCTACCTTGTCGAGATAGCAAAAACAGGCAAGAAAGTCATTATCTCAACAGGAATGTGCGAAATGCCTGAGATAGAAGCGGCGCTGGATGTGCTGAAAAGCAACGGTACAAGCGATATCACTGTCCTGCACTGTACAACAGAATATCCTGCACCTTTCGATGAGGTGAATCTCAATGTCATGAGTACATTGAAGAAGGAATTCGGTTTCCCTGTGGGATATTCAGACCATACAAAAGGCATAGAAGTGCCCATAGCCGCTGTTGCACTGGGCGCAGAGGTAATCGAAAAGCACTTCACCCTTGACAGGAACATGGAAGGCCCTGACCATAAGGCAAGCCTTGAACCATCGGAGCTTAAAGCAATGGTGGACGGCATAAGAAATATCGAGAAGGCTCTTGGAACAGGCGAAAAGAAGCCTTCTGCCATAGAAATGAAGAACCGTCTCGTTGCCAGAAAGAGTATTGTCGCTCTTAGGGACATAAAGGCAGGCGAGGTATTCACTGCTGAAAATCTGACCACAAAGCGTCCGGGAAGCGGAATATCTCCTATGCGCTGGAATGAGATCATCGGTCAGACTGCAAAACGTGATTTTTCGGAAGATGAGTTGATAGAAATATGAAGAAGATCGCAGTTGTTACAGCTACAAGAGCGGAGTACGGCATACTTACTCCGCTCATAAAAGCAATAAACGATGATGATGAACTGGAGCTTGAACTTATAGTTACAGGAACTCATTTATCTGAAAAGCATGGAAATACCATAAAATTCATCAGAAACGACGGATTCCCCATTGCCCACGAACTGCCGATACTGGAGGACGGAAATACGCCTTATGATATATCGGTAACGATGGCGAATGCACTGCTGAGAACAGCGGAATGTCTGAGAGATGACAGACCCGACATGATGGTCATTCTCGGAGACAGAACGGAAATGCTTGGAATTGCGGCAGCGGCAATGAATGAGCGTATCCCTATCGCACATCTTCACGGCGGAGAGGTGACAGAGGGAGCAGTTGATGATTGTGTGCGCCATGCATTGTCAAAAATGAGCTATCTGCATTTTACTTCGACGGAGGTTTACCGCAGACGAGTTATACAGCTTGGTGAAGACCCTGAGAGAGTATTCTTCGTGGGCGCACTGAGTACCGAAAACATCCTTAAAGCACCGCTTTTCAGCGAGTCTGAGATAAGAAGCGAGATCGGCATACCTGAGAATATGCCTTATTCAGTAGTCACATTCCATCCTGTGACCCTCGAAGCCGATTCTGCAAGACAGCAGACACTTGAACTTTGCAGGGCTATGGAGGAGTGCAGTGAGAATTATTATCTCATTACTATGGCTAATGCGGATGCAGGCGGAGACATGGTAAACAAGCTCCTCGGCGAATTTGCTGACAGTCACGGAAATGTCAAGCTGGTCTCATCACTGGGAATGAAAAGATATCTCAGCGCTGTGAAGTATTGCAGTTTCGTTCTGGGAAATTCATCAAGCGGGATCATAGAAGCCCCTGTTCTGGGAGCGCCTACGGTGAATATCGGTGACCGTCAGAAAGGCAGACTTATGGCTGATACCATCATCAACTGTGAGCCTGACAGCGGAAGCATCGCTGAGGCGATACATACTGCGGAAACAGCAGAGCATCATTCAACTCTCATGTACGGCGACGGAAGCACATCCGAAAAGATCATCGCTGTTATAAAAGATGTGCTGATGAATGATAAAGTTGATCTGAAGAAAAAATTTTACGATATATGATATAAAGGAGCAAAAATGAGAACATTATTTCTTATTCCTGCCCGTGGCGGAAGCAAGGGTATCCCCCACAAGAATATCAAGGAATTAGCAGGAAAACCGCTTATCTGTTACAGCATAGAGGCTGCACGTGGAGTTACAGGCGATGAAAATATATGTGTTT
Organism: Oscillospiraceae bacterium; assembly: GCA_016303195.1. Taxonomy (GTDB): domain Bacteria; phylum Bacillota; class Clostridia; order Oscillospirales; family Ruminococcaceae; genus Ruminococcus. The sequence continues at coordinate 23,529 of JAEDMD010000006.1, forward strand.
CCACCGATGACGAGGCTATCATAGAATGTGTTGAGAAAACAGGACTGAAAGTTCCCTTTGTAAGACCTGCGGAGCTGGCATCGGATACAGCAAGTTCAAATGATGTTATCTGCCATGCTATAAATTTCTACAAGGAAAAGAGCATAGAGTATGACAATGTCGTACTTCTCCAGCCTACTTCACCGCTCAGGACATCGGAGCAGATAAAGGAAGCAATGGCATTATACAGGGATGATATCGACATGGTAGTATCCGTCAAGGAGAATCTCTCATCCGTTGTGCTGTTCAAGGAGAATGACAAGGGCTATCTTGAACACGCATTTGACGTAAGCAAGGGCGTTAGAAGACAGGATGCGCTGAAAATGTACGAATACAACGGCGCTATATATGTCATCAACTGCAAGTCGGTGCTTGAAAAGGGCATGGGCGGATTTGAGAAGATAATCAAGTATGTTATGTCGGAAGAAAGCTCGGTTGACATAGATAATATGCTCGACTGGTATTTCTGCGAAACATTGATAGAGCATCAGGAGAAGTGAGATTATCCTGACAGAGAGGAACATTCAGCGATGGATGTTCCTTTTTTTGTAATTATGTGAGCGTGGGATGAATATAATGCAGTAATAATTTATAAGGAGAGGATGAAATGAAAAGAGTATACAGAAGAATAGCCGTTGGAGCGGTGATGTTCGGATGTGCGGCATTTGCGATGTATGGGATAACGGGAGTGATGGAGAGGAGTGAAGCTGTACCTGCGGCAGTGACGGGGATGGAGAGTGAGAAGCCCGTTATTATACTGGATGCAGGGCATGGGGGAGGAAGGTAAACGAGTTAAAAATAAAAAAGCGCCGCAGGCGCACGTTCTGGGGTCAAGGGGGATGTTATCTC
>JAEDMD010000163.1 GCA_016303195.1 Oscillospiraceae bacterium
ACCATTCTGCTTTCATAAGATTACTCATTTATCCCACCAACCTTTTCAAGATAATACTCCTCTAAGTTATGACCTTCCTCATTCAGCCTTGTTATAACAAGACCGTTATCGGTAAGAGTTTTCGATATGCGGTGTATCTCGTCAAGACGCTCGAAAATATGTATCTCCTCGCCGTGGATGACCTTATAATCGGTTATGGACAGCTTATCTTCAAGTATAGCCGCCGAGCGGTTGATATCATCGGTCCTGACAGCAATATGGCCTCTGCACTTGATGAGAAGTTCCTCACGGCTGAAATTTTCCACAAGCCTGCCGTGGCTTATTATAGAGAAATCCGTACAAAGCTCGGACAATTCCGACAGCAGGTGGCTTGAAATAAGGACAGTAACGCCCCATTCCTCCTGCATACGCTTGATAAGCTGACGTATTTCAACTATGCCTTCAGGATCAAGCCCGTTCACAGGTTCATCCAGAACCATTATTTCAGGCTTTGGCAGAAGTGCCATACCGATTCCGAGTCGCTGTTTCATGCCCAGCGAAAATTTCAGGGCTGTCTTTTTTCCTGTATTGGAAAGTCCGACTATATCCAGTATCTCGTCAACTCTCTTTGGATCGGGATAGCCACGGAGGATGCGGATATACTCCAGATTATCCCTTGCATTCATTGCAGGGTTGATAATTGGCTGTTCGATCATAAAACTCATTCTGTCACGGCTTTTGTCAAGATCATCGCCCTTTCCGAAAAATTCCATCTCTCCGCAGTCAGGACGGATGATACCGCCCATTATCTTCATAATGGTGGTTTTTCCAGCAACGTTCGGGCCGATGAGTCCGCATATATGACCACGCTGAACGTCAAGGCTGAAATCGTGCAGTACTTCATGTTTTTTGTAGGACTTTGAAAGACCTCTTATGGTAATTACACTGTTTTCCACAGCTTTCACTCCTTTCGTTAAACTAACTATACCAGTCAATCGTAAAGAAAAGGTTAAGTGAATGGTAATTAATTGATAAGTCGGTAGCCCATGCCCCAGACAGTTTCGATATATTCAGTATCGGAGTCAAGTTTTTTCAGTTTTGAGCGGATGTTGCTCATGTGGACTTTAACAGTGTTGTCGTCGCTGAGATAGTTCTCGCCCCACACGCTTTCAAATATATTTGCCTTAGACCACAGCTTATGCGGATTTTTCAGCATGAGTTCCAGTATTGAAAACTCTTTTACAGTCAAAGTCATGTTTTTTCCGCAAACCGAAGCTATTCCCGATGTAAGGTCAAGCGTCAGGTTCTTGAACTGTAATTTCTGATTTTCCTGCGATCTGCTGTTATTTCCCTCATAGCGCCTGAGAACTGCCTCCACACGGACGAGAAGTTCATCAAGATCAAAAGGCTTTGTTATGTAATCATCAGCGCCTGTTTTTATAAGGTCTATCTTTGAGCGAGTGTCGCTTTTGGCTGAGACAACGATAACGGGAATGTCTGAAAATGCACGTATCTTCTGCAATACCATGTCTCCGCTCTGAAAGGGGAGCATTAGGTCGAGTATCAGCAGTGAAAGGTCATTTTCATCACGTACCATACGCACTGCATCAAGGCCGTTCATTGCAGACAGCGTTTCATATCCCTGAGAGGAAAGATAATCGCAGATAAGGCGGTTTATTTCCTTGTCATCTTCGGCAGTCAGTATTCTTTTCATGGCGCACCTCCCGTGATTTGATGATAGTGTAATCATTATAGCATAGTTCGGTGGAAAGGTCAAATTTGCGCTATTCGGATACCACGGCAACAGCATTTACTTTTTTGCGTTAAATCATAGATATTGAGAACCGTCCGTAAAGCATCGCTGCGCTTGCTTTACTGCTTTTTCAGGGGGACGCTGTCTCCTAACAGGAGCCCGTCCCCTCTGTCAGCTATGCTGACATCTCCCCACACTGTGGGGAGTCACCCTCATTCACCCCCTGCAAGGGAGATAACATCCCCCTTGACCCCAGAAATGCCGCCTTCGGCGGTTTCTATTATTTTAAAATAGTAAATGCTGTTGCCGTGATTCAGATACACGGAGATCAATTTGGCTGATTATAGATTTCTTTCTTACATTTGCGTTTTGTCATTCCTGTCAGGAATCGCAAGCTATGAAAAATAGATATTTTACATTTCTGATGATCTGTGTTATACTGTAATTACAGTAAACGGGGGTGACAATTATGGCAAATGCGGCTGACAGAAATGCTTGTATACGTGAAAATCTCCTCGATGCAGGCATGACTGAGGAATATGTCAAAAAATGCATGGAAATGCTCGAAAACGGTGAAACTGCGGCACTTGAAAAAATACTTGCACATCACCGCAGAGAACTTCTTGACAGCGTTCACAAATATACCTCACAGCTTGACTGCCTTGATTATTTCACCTATACAATTAAGGCAACACCGCACAAAGCCCACCTGACGGCTTTGCACTGAATCTGCGGACATATTTTCCGTCATCTTGCACAGAAATCCCTTGACATACGATAGTATGCCTGCGGAATTTCTATACAATCTGACGAAAAATCTGTCACAGCATCTTCAGCACAAGCTTTGTGCGGTGTTGCCTTAAGAAAAACGGAGGAATCTGATATGAATGAAGAAATGCTCACATTAACACAGGATTGGGACAAGACTTTCCCACAGTCCGACAAGGTATCTCACAAGAAAGTCACATTCCATAACCGCTATGGGATCACTCTTGCGGCTGATATGTATATCCCGAAAAATGCTGACGGTAAACTTCCTGCTATCGCAGTATGCGGCCCGTTCGGTGCGGTCAAGGAGCAGTGCAGCGGACTTTATGCACAGACTCTTGCAGAGCGTGGATTCCTGACAATTGCCTTTGACCCGTCATTTACAGGTGAAAGCGGCGGTCAGCCGAGATATATGGCTTCTCCCGATATCAATACAGAAGATTTCATGGCGGCTGTTGATTTCCTTTCGGTACAGGATAATATCGACGCTGAAAGAATAGGTATCCTCGGAATATGCGGATGGGGCGGAATGGCGATAAATACTGCCGCTCTCGATACACGTATCAAGGCGACAGTTGCTTCAACAATGTACGATATGACAAGAGTAAACGCTAACGGCTATTTTGATTCTGAGGACAGCGAGGAAAAGCGCTATGAGAAGAAGGTCGCTCTCAATGCTCAGCGTATCGCTGATTACAAAGCAGGGGAGTACGCTCTCGGCGGCGGAGTTATTGATCCGCTTCCTGAGGATGCGCCTTTCTTCGTAAAGGATTATCACAGCTACTACAAGACCGAAAGAGGCTATCATCCACGTTCTCTTAATTCCAACGGCGGATGGAACGTTATCGGCTGTATGTCATTCATGAATCAGCCGATACTGAAATACAGCAATGAGATACGCTCGGCTGTTATGGTAATGCACGGTGATAAGGCTCATTCTTTCTACTTCGGAAAGGATGCATTTGAGAATATGACAAAGGACAGCAAATATACCGATAATAAGGAGCTTCTTGTTATTGAAGGCGCTTCACATACCGATCTCTATGACGGCGGTGAAAATAATGCTATCCCGTTCGACAAGCTCGCAGAATTTTACAACAAATATCTGAAATAAAAATAATCGGAGGTAACAGCTATGACAACAGAAGAATTTATCAGCTTTATGAATAGCGGACAACAGGTGACAGCGGAATGCGGAGTTCATCAGACCATGCACAAACTCAGTCAGGATGCTATCCGCATTACTATGGAGATAAACAATCATTATCACACACCTGATGAGATAAATGTCCTGATGTCGGAGCTTATAGGTGAAAATGTTGAAGTCGGGCTGTTTCCTCCGTTTTATACCGACTGCGGTAAGAATATCCATCTCGGAAAGGGTGTTTTCATCAATGCAGGGTGCAAATTTCAGGATCAGGGCGGTATTTATATCGGTGACGGTGCGCTGATAGGGCATAATACTGTTCTTGCAACTCTTGGTCACGGACTTCTTCCCGATGAGCGCCATGACCTTATCCCTAAGCCGATCCATATTGGCAAAAATGTCTGGATAGGCTCTAATTCGACGATACTTTCAGGTGTGACAATCGGCGACAATGCAGTTATCGGAGCAGGTTCGGTGGTGACAAAGGATATCCCCGAAAATATGATAGCTGTTGGTTCACCTGCAAGAGTGATAAGGAGTATTTATGAAAAATAAGTTTACAGCGGGAATTCTGCTTTTGGTAATGATGATATCCGCATCCGCCTGCGGTATAGTTGATAATCCATCTCAGGAAGTTCATCAGACTGATTATTCGGAAGCTGATGTCAGCGTGAGTACAGCAGATGTTACTGCACAAACTCAGCCATCGACAGAAATATCAGGTGATATCATGAAAATGACCGTGGATGGAAAGGAATTTGAGATAGTTCTCGAAAATAATGAAACTGCTGCGGCTCTGAAAGAAATGATGCCATTGACGATCGATATGTCTGAACTGAACGGCAATGAGAAGTATAAGTATCTCGACACAAAACTGCCGTCCGCTCCGCAGAAAGTGGGAAATATAAGCAATGGCGATATCATGCTTTACGGCGACAACTGCCTTGTGGTGTTTTATGACAGCTTTTCAACTCCGTACAGCTATACAAAGATAGGACATATCAGCAATGTGTCCGAACTTGCGGAAACTCTCGGAAAAGGCGGTATTACGGCTTTTTTTCGGTTGAACGATGAAGAATATACAGTGGATGATCTGCATTGTCTCAGCGATTTTCTGCATGGTAATTCTTCATCGGAGGAGCTTGCAGGAAAGAAATATGACCTCAACGGCGACAATTGCTGGGATGTGCTGGATCTTTGTCTTATGCGGAAAAAAATTAATATGCATTAAAAATAAAGAAGAAAGAACAAGCTGTTCTTTCTTGAGTCAGTCGAAAAACTAATTTGGGGACGTCGAGGACGCCGTCCCCTACAAACATTTCATTATATTCGTT
>JAEDMD010000164.1 GCA_016303195.1 Oscillospiraceae bacterium
GCCAAAGGGATGGTGATCCCTTTGGAAACCCAGTGTGCGCCTTCGGCGCTTTTTTTATTTTATTTCAGTATTTCATCAAATTTCTTCATGATAACATCCCAACGGTAATTCTCCTCAACGTATTTTCGGGCATTCTCCCTCATGCATTGATATTCCCCGTCATGACTGAAAATATAATCGATTATTCCCTCAAATTCAAAATAATTCATGTAATACAGTCCGCCGTTGCTCTTTACACAATGCCCTTTCAGCACCTCGCAGATGCCGTTTACGATAACAGGCACGGAAAGACTCATGGCTTCAAGGACTGATATTGACAGGCTCTCATATCTTGACGGCAATACAAGCGCCTTTGCACCTGATATTCCGCTGAATTTGTCCTCCTCGCTGACGAATCCGAGACTGATTATATCCCTGTGTTTCGGGATGTCGCAGACCTGCTTTCCCATGAGTACAAGTTTCAGCTTACTTTCGGGACGGCGCTTTTTGTATTCCGTGAAATATTTGAACATCGTCGGGCAGTCCTTGCCCTCGTCAATCCTTCCCACGTAAATGATATAATCGCCGTCAATGCCGAATTTTTCACGGAATGACTTCTCGTCAGGCTCACACGGGATGTCAACTCCCGTTCCCATTACCTGACATGGGATATGCTTGCAGTCGAATAATCCCTGCACCAGCGCTTTTTCCTCATCGGTCAGGAATACGAAAGCTCTCGGCAGAGTGAACAGCTTCTCGAAAGTTTTGAAATGTATGAACGGTTCTTCATGGGCTGTGGGGATGAGTATTGCCTTTTCTGCAGCTTCGGGAAGTCCCATGACGGTCAGATAGTACAGATACGTCACAAATATGAAAATGTCATAATTGCCGATATTCTCACGGATATAGCTTATTGCCGCAGGCGAGTAAGGGCCTTGCTTTTCAAACCATATCTTCTCGGTATCAATGTCACGTTTGCCTGAACTGAGGTATTTTCCGTTGAACTCGTTGAAGTCGGCGGCACGTGGCTTTTCAACTCCGAATCTCAGCACACGGACACCGTTTATTTCCTCCTCGTCGGCGGTGTAGTGGTCTTCCCATGTGGTATAGTCCAGCGCTTTCGTGGTGATGACATCCACCTGATACTTTTCCGCAAGCCTTTCAGCGATGAGCCGTGTGTAGAACTCAGAACCGCCGTTGACTTCCAGTCCGTAACGCTGATTTACCAGTGCTATCCTTTTCATATCGTCTCTCCTGTCAGTCTGCCGAAAAATTCCCTGTACTTGCTGACGATAACGTCCCAGTCGAAATTTTCCTTTACATATTTACAGCCGTTTTGTCCCATTATACGGGACTTTTCTTTGTTTGCAAGGAAAAAATCCGTACAGCCCTCGAACTCGAAATAATTCCCGAAATAAAGACCGCCGTTTGATTCCGATGCGAAATTCCGTGTAACTGCACATTCCTCATGCACAAGTACAGGCCGTCCGCAGAGCCAGCTTTCCATGATAACAAGGGAAAAGCTCTCGTTGTGGGATGGCTGACAGAGGAACTCTGCCGCTCCCTGAGCGTTGTATTTGTCCTGTCTGTCCACGAATCCGAGGTCGATGATGCGCTTGTTTTTCACAAGTTCATGGGGCAGTTCAATGCTTCCGCCTCCGATGAGGACAAGTTTCAGATCAGTGTTATGCCGCTTCAGATATTCGCTGAAATATTTAACAAGAGTATGGACGTTCTTTCCCTCGTCCTTTCTTCCCGCATAGATGATGAAAGGCTCGTTTATGCCGAATTTACGGCGGAAATCATCGGGGTCTGCTTTTATATCCGTATCCATTCCGATTCCCATGACAATGGTCTGAGTGCCGCTTTCGGAGAAATGGAAAAGTCTTTCTGCAAGCTCGGCTTCGGGACGGGCATTGAACACCATTCCTGCCGCTTTCGGATAGACTTCGGCGAAACGCTTTATATGTGCATAGGCTTCATCATGGAAACAGGGGATAAGCACCGATTTTTCGGGGCATACCTGAACACCGTTGTAGGCAGTTCCGAACATATAGGGAATGAACACAAACAGTCCGTATTCGTCCTTATGCTCGTCCATATAAGCGTAAAGGGCAGGGCTGTTGACCATTTCACGCAAAAAAACGTCCTCCTCATCTGCTGAGACGCTGTGTCCGCTCATCAGCTTTGCGTTGACGGCATCGAAAGCCTTTGCGTCACGTTTCCTCACTTTGAATCGGCGGACAGGTATTCCGCAGGCTGATGTGTCAATGCCTTCCTTGTGAAAATTCTCGTTCCAGTCCGCACCGAATTCTTTCACGCAGGTGGTGAGTATCTCCACGGGAACACCTGCATTGTGGAGGTGGGAGGAGACTTCACGAAGCTCCATTTCCGCACCGCCGGGGATATTGTCGCCGTACCACGGGACAACGAATGCTATCTTCTTCATCAAATGCCTCTTTTCAGAGAATTTGCATGGGCGGATAATATCCGCCCCTACATGATTTATTTTCCGTAAACCTGTCCTGCAATATCGACAGTCTGTTTTGCGTCCTTTGCGTAGAAATCAGCGTGTATCTGCTCTGCGTAGGATGCTGTCAGGACTGCGCCTCCTACTACTGTTTTGCATTCGGGGTATTTTTCGTTCAGCAGTGCGATAGTGTCTGCCATTGCGCCGAGAGTTGTGGTCATGAGCGCTGAAAGTCCCACAAGGCTGACCTGATTCTTTATTGCCGCTTCAACGACTGTTTCGGGCGGAACATCCTTGCCGAGGTCTATTACCGTGAATCCGTAGCTGTCCAGAAGAACTTTCACGATGTTCTTGCCGATGTCATGGATATCGCCCTTGACAGTCGCAAGCACAACTTTTCCCTTTGAAACGCTTTCGCTGTTGGCTGCGGAAAGTTCTTCCTTGATGACCTCAAAGCAGGCTTGTGCGGCTTCGGCTGTGAGTATAAGCTGTGGGAGGAATATCTTGCCCTTTTCAAATTTAGCGCCTGCATTGTCAAGTGCAGGGATGAGATGGCCGTTGATTATCTCCATTGCGTCAACTGCGGAAAGAAGCTCCTTTGCGGCTTTCACGGCATTGGCTTTAAGTCCGTTCTCAACGCAGTAGACCAGATCGGGAGAGCCTTTTTCCTGTGAAGGTGCAGGGGCTTTCGGGGCTTTATCGTCCTGTGCGTATATGCTTATGAAATCCGTGGAATTCCTGTCGATGCCTGCAAGCAGTCTGTATGCTCTTACTGCGCCTATTATTCCCTCAACGTTAGGATTTATGATAGGCAGGTCAAGTCCGCTGTGAAGCGCCATAGTAAGGAAAGTTCTTGTTATAAGCTCACGGTTCGGAAGTCCGAATGAGATATTCGATACACCAAGCACTGTACGCAGTCCCAGTTCGGTCTTTACACGGTGGAGAGCGCCGAGAGTTTCCATAACGCCGTCCTGTTCAGCGGATGCGGTAAGTGTCAGACAGTCGATGAAAACATCCTCACGGGGGATGCCGATAGCCATTGCCCTGTTCAGTATCTTCTCTGCGATAGCAAATCTTCCCTCGGCAGTTTTCGGGATACCGCCCTTGTCAAGGGTCAGACCGACAACGGATGCGCCGTATTTTTTAACAAGGGGAAGTATTGCTTCAAGTGATTCGTCTTCGCCGTTTACGGAGTTGACGATGGGCTTGCCGTTGTAAACTCTCAGACCTGCTTCAAGAACTTCGGGGATAGTCGAGTCAAGCTGTAACGGTGTGTCGCATACGCTCTGGATAGCCTTTACAGCCGTTACCATCATTTCCTTTTCGTCGATTCCGGGGAGTCCCACATTTACATCAAGGATCTCCGCACCTGCGTGTATCTGCTCAACAGCCTGTCCGAGGATGTAATCCACATCATGAGCCATGAGCGCCTCTTTGAAGCGCTTTTTGCCCGTAGGGTTGATACGCTCGCCGATAACTCTGGGCTGGTCGATGGTCACGCAGTTCACAGCCGAACAAGCGATGCTGACACGCTTAACAGTGCGGACATTTCTTTCTTTTCCCGAAAGAGCGGTTTTTACGGCTCTTATATGGTCGGGAGTAGTACCGCAGCATCCGCCGAATATGGTAACTCCTGCATCTGCCAGTTTTATGGCACTTGCGGCGAAATCGTCCGGGTCAACATTGTATTCGTTGGTAACAGGGTCGGGAAGTCCTGCATTCGGCTTTGCGATAACGGGAAGTGAAGTCAGGGAGCATATCCTTTCAAGAACAGGGAAAAGCTCCTCAGGGCCGAGAGAGCAGTTGACACCGATAGCATCAGCGCCGATACCCTCCAGTACAGCGACCATGCATTCAGGCGAAACACCTGTGAAAGTACGCATATTCGACTCAAAAGTCATTGTCACCAGAACGGGCTTGTCGGAATTTTCCTTAGCGGCGAGGACAGCGGCTTTGACTTCATAGAGGTCGGACATAGTTTCGATAACGATAACATCAGCCTCTTTGCCTGCCTCCACAAGCTCCTTGTAGATGTCATAGGCTTCCTCGAATCTCAGTGTTCCCGCAGGTTCGAGAAGCTGACCGATAGGGCCGAGGTCAAGGGCAGTGAGAGCCTTTCCGCCGGCGGCTTTCTTTGCATTGCGGACGCCTGCGGAAACTATTTCCTCAACGGAATGTCCGCATTTTGCCAGCTTGTACCTGTTAGCGCCGAAGGTGTTGGCATAGATGATATCAGCACCGCTTTCAACGTACATACGGTGTATACGCATTATAGCCTCAGGGTCGGTGAGATTGAGCAGTTCGGGAACGTGTTCTGTCTGTATCCCGTGAGCCTGAAGCATAGTTCCCATACCGCCGTCAAGAAATACAAAGCTGTTGTTTTTCAGCAGAGAATAGAATTTACAGGACATAATTTTTACCTTTCATTTTGGGAGATCACTCCATGTGTTCGCATCTGAATGTACCGATACAGCGGAATGAATCGCAGTTTTCCTCAAGAT
>JAEDMD010000165.1 GCA_016303195.1 Oscillospiraceae bacterium
GTCAGCCCTTGACCTGACCAAAGGGATGTGATCCCTTTGGAAACCCAATGTTTGAATTTCGGGCTTGATCGAGACTTTTTCGACAGACTCAGGAAAGCTGAAAGTTCACTCTCAGCTCTCCTGCGTTCAATATTCGTCATTGTAATCGCTGTCTCCGTCATCGTCTCCGCTGTAATAATCATTACTGCCGCTGTCATCGTAGCTGTTGTAATCCTCGTAATAATCATTGTCGGAATTTCCCGAATAATCAGCATATGTATCATTGCTCTCCGAATAAGCCTCGGTTGCCGCCGCTGTTGTTGTAACTTCTGCTTCACCGTTTGCCTCGTTCTTTCCGTCGGAGATGGTATGCTGTAAAAGCCATTCGCACCATGTCTGATAGTACTTGCCGAGAACATGGATGCCGTCGCTGGTGAAATCGGGTGTCAGCGCACCTGTTTCATCATCGAAGACCTCGTTGATGTTGAGGAAGTAAACGTTTTCTGTCTCAGCCGCAAGTTCCTCAAGACGGGAATTCAGCAGGTCGATGCCCTCGTTCGTGATATTCTGGGTCTGAGCGGCAATTGTTACATGGAGATTTCCCTCAAGGTAAACAATTGCATCAGGCTGATATTTTTTCACGGTGTCGAGGAGCTTTCTGAATTCGCCGATGGTGTATTCCACATCGTTTGCGACTTCGTTGATACCGAGCATTATGTATATCTTGCCGTATTTATCACCGCTGAGCATATCGCTCAGGCTGTAACCGTTGATATTCTCACTGCCTATCTTGTATGCGGCAAGTCCCACACTGCAAAAATAGCTTGCATTCTTGATAGTTCCGTAGTCCTTGATGCCGACGGTACGGGAATCGCCGATGAACAGGGCATCACTGAAATACTCGGAAGTGCTTGTGACGAACTCCGCATCCTCGGTGACAACGGGCTTTGCGGTAGTCGGCTCTGCGTCAGCCTCGGATGAAGTCGGCTCGGCTTCGGAGGGATCCGTCTCGGTCTCAGGCTGTTCCGATACGGCTTCTGTGGTTGCCTCAACTGTTGATACTGTCGGCTCTTTCTTAGCCGCTTTCGGCTGTTTTACGGAGCTTGTTTCCCATATCTGTTTATATATGAACGGTGATGCTACCAGACAGGTGAGTATAAGTATCACCGTATACATACATTGTCTGTATTTATTCATTAAAGTTACCTCTTATTTCAAATTCATTGCGTATCATCAGAATCTGAAGTACATGAACGGGTCATTGAGTCCCTTGTACATACAGTATACTGCCGCCCAGAATACCGCTAAAAGCAGGATACTGCAAACGATGGTATCCTTATACTTCTCGTAGAGCTTCTGAGTGAGCTTTGTTGAGAACAGTATGCCTGCGATGAAATAGGTCTTGTACTGTATGAGATGATTCAGCCAGTCATTTTCGGCAATAGCGTAGGTCTGCTGAGGAATGAACGGAAGCAGGCGCTTGAAGTAGATGCCGAGCTGGTGCAGGTCCGTGATGGAGAATATCAGCCATGTCAGCGGAATGAGCAGTATCATGTAAATATGTCCTGCCGCCTTATGCTCGTTGAAGAACTTCCCTGTCCAGAATTTTTCGGACATTATCACTGCGAACAGAACCAGTCCCCAGATGATGAAATTCCAGCTTGCGCCGTGCCAGATGCCTGTAAACAGCCATACAACGAAGCTGTTGAACACCAGTCTGCCGCTGCCCTTCCGGTTTCCGCCGAGAGGGATGTAAACATATTCCCTGAACCATGAACCGAGAGTGATGTGCCATCTTCTCCAGAATTCCGTCATGGTCAGCGAGGTGTAGGGATGGTCGAAATTTTTCGGGAGGTCGAATCCCATCAGTTTGCCGAGGCCTATCGCCATCAGCGAATATCCGCAGAAATCGAAATAAAGCTGGAAGGAATATGCGAAAATTCCCATCCATGCCAGCGGTGAGGAAATACTCTCATAGCCGATCATGGAAATATCGCTCCAGAGACCGCCTATCTGATTGGCGATGAGGACTTTGTAGCCAAGACCGATGGTAAATGTCTTCAGTCCCTCCTCGACCTTGCGGATGTTGTGGGAGCGCTTTTCCAACTGCTTGGCTACCGTATTATAAGTAACTATCGGGCCTGCGATAAGCTGAGGGAACATACTGATGTATGCGCCGTAGTTGATGAGACTGCGTTCCGCAGGTGTTTTTTTCCTGTAAACGTCAATTATGTAGGACACGTTCTGGAACGTGTAGAAGCTGATACCTATGGGGAGGATTATATTTTTCAGCGTAAGGTCTGTGCCGAAGAAAATATTGATATTCTCCGTACCGAAAGTCCAGTATTTGAAGAATATCAGCCACCAGAAATTGAAAGCGATGCCGAATATCAGCCACGGCTTTTTATATTTCGGTGTATCCTCTATGAATTGCCCGACGATGAAGTTGAGCATATTCGTCAGCAGGAAAAGAACGATATAAACGGGCTTTTTCACGCCCATGCTGTAAAAAATGATACTTCCGAGAAGGATCACAAGATTTTTCACTTTGATGCCGCTTATTTTCTCCAGCCACGGACTTTTTCCCAATGCAGGGGCAGTCAGCGACGGTGCAGCGGCATATATTATAAGAAAAACAGGCAGAAATATGAAGATAAACTCCAGACTGCTGAATACCAAATCAGATCACCCTTTGTTCAGATGTTGTCTACTCTGTGTATATATAACTACAATTAGTATTACATAAATTCATACATTTCTATTGTACACAAATTTTCGCTAAAAGTCAATACCCAGAATTAATGAATCAGGGCAACAGCATTTATTTTTTTGTGGAAAGGCATAGTTATTGAGGAACGTCCGTAAAGCCTCGCTGCGCTTGCTTTACTGCTTTGTCAGGGGGACTCTGTCCCCCTCATTCACCCCCTGCAAGGGAGATAACATCCCCCTTGACCCCAGAAATGCCGCCTTCGGCGGTTTTATTATTTTTTCATCATTCAACATTCATTAACCCGACAATAACCCACTTCAAAACCCACAGCAATTTGTGAACAACTCACAAATTGACAAAAAATCGTAAATTCAATGCAACAAAGACTTGAAATATTTGTTTTTAGGTGCTATAATTTATCGTGAACTGCAAAATGTTGCAGAATTTTAAAAAGGAGGTTTTTTAACAATGGCGTTAAAAAATCAGTATCTCATCGATTTATTAGCAAGAGTAGAAAAGAGAAATCCCGGCGAGCCTGAGTTCATCCAGGCTGTTACAGAAGTCCTCGAAACACTTCAGCCTGTTGCTGAAAAGAGACAGGACCTCATCGACGCAGGCGTTTTTGAGCGTATCGTAGAGCCTGAGCGTCAGATCATGTTCCGTGTTCCTTGGGTTGACGACAACGGCAAGGTTCAGGTAAACAGAGGTTTCAGAGTACAGTTCAATTCTGCTATCGGACCTTACAAGGGCGGTATCAGACTTCACCCATCAGTATATCTCGGTATCATCAAGTTCCTCGGCTTCGAGCAGGTATTCAAGAACAGCCTTACAACTCTGCCTATGGGCGGCGGTAAGGGCGGTTCCGACTTCGACCCTAAGGGCAAGAGCGACGGAGAGATCATGCGTTTCTGCCAGAGCTTCATGACAGAGCTTTCCAAGCACATCGGTGCTGACTGCGACGTTCCTGCAGGTGATATCGGAACAGGCGCAAGAGAGATTGGCTTCATGTTCGGTCAGTACAAGAGACTCCGCAACGAATTCGTTGGCGTTCTCACAGGTAAGGGCCTTACATACGGCGGTTCACTCGCAAGAACAGAAGCAACAGGTTACGGTCTGTGCTACTTCACAAACGAAATGCTTCAGGCTAACGGCAAGAGCTTCGAGGGCAAGACAGTTGCTATCTCAGGTTCAGGCAACGTTGCTATCTATGCTACTGAAAAGGCTACACAGTACGGCGCTAAGGTCGTTACTGTTTCAGATTCAAACGGCTACATCTACGATCCCGACGGAATCGATCTTGATCTCGTTAAGCAGATCAAGGAGGTTGAGCGTGGCCGTATCAAGGAATACGTTGGCAGATCTTCACACAAGAATGCTGAGTACCACGAGGGCAGCGTTTGGACACTGAAGTCAAATGCAGGCGATATCAAGATCGACATCGCTCTCCCATGCGCTACACAGAACGAGATCAACGCTGACGGTGCTAAGGCTATCGTTGCTAACGGTGCTTTCGCTATTGCTGAGGGCGCTAATATGCCTTCAACTCCTGAGGCTATCGAGACATACCTTTCAAACGGTCTCCTCTATGGCCCTGCTAAGGCTGCTAACGCAGGCGGTGTTGCTACATCAGGTCTTGAAATGTCACAGAACAGCGAGAGACTCAGCTGGACATTTGAAGAAGTTGACGAGAAGCTCCACGGCATCATGAAGTCCATCTTCAAGGCTTGCGACGATGCTGCTAAGGAGTACGGCATGGAAGGCAACTACATGGCAGGCGCTAACATCGCAGGCTTCCTCAAGGTTGCTGAGGCTATGAAGGCTCAGGGCTGTGTTTGATAAAAATTAACTGAAAACTAATAGTGACTCATTAGTGTCAGAGCAGTAAAAACTACTCTCCCGTTGTGCTAACCGACGGGAGAGTTTTTGTTTTGTCCGAATAAATTTTTTCTTTTAAATTTTTCCGATATTCAACGGTTTTGTGTTGAATCCCCCCCTTTTTCTGCGCTATTATAGAATACTGCGGAGAAAGGCGGTGATGTGAAAAAGTTCATTCGTCACATTTCACAATACCGAAAGGAGAAATTTATGATAACTGTCAGAGAAAGTATTTTTATGTATTTCGACAATGGTGTAAGCGTTGACCTGATGGAGCTTGAAGTCGATTCTGTTCAGTCGCTCCCTGAGAGTGACTTCATTCAGGGACACCGCCTGTGTCAGGGCAGTCTCGCCCACGATATCAGC
>JAEDMD010000166.1 GCA_016303195.1 Oscillospiraceae bacterium
AGCTTCGGGGAGCATATAGAATATAAGGCCTATTACTGCATATATTGCTAAATTCAGGAGGGTGTCGAGAATATGTGTCATCCCCCATGAGCATACAACTTTTCTGTCTGCGCTGATGATACCATGTGATATCATGGCATCTGTTATCTTTATGGCTGTTCCTTTGAACATTTCCTTTCACCGCTTTTTATTGTATCATTTTTCATCAGAAAATAACGTGATATGGTATGAATTGTATCGTTTAATGGTACGAACTGCATTAAGGCAACACCACACAAAGTCTGCCTGACAGTTTTGTACGGCGTTGACTTCAGTCTCTGTGGTCATACATTATTATTGTCGTTTTATATGTTTCTCCGTTACTTTCTGCCAACAGCCTGCCATTATAATGCTCAAGGACATTTTTCACGCTCATAATGCCGAGACCGTGTTCTTTTCCGTCATTTTTACGTTTATGGTTCGGGTCATAGGTATTTTCGATATCCACACGGATGATCCCCTTGTTGTACAGCAGATGTACCGAAAGTATCCTTTCGTTTACATTTTTCAGCGCATAAACTGCATTATCCATAAGGTTGCCGAGAATTATCGTGCTGTCGAAAGAGTTGATGTTCAGCGTACTCGGTATATCCGCCTTGTAGCTGATGCTCGTTCCAAGCTCAGCTGCCATCGAAAGTTCATAATTCATCAGGCTGTCGATATCTTTATTTCCTGTGAACGAGTATTCTTTCTTCATTACAACTGCCGATTCCATAGATTCAAGATACTTCTTCATCTCGTCGGTATCACCGCTGTCAACAAGTTCTTTCAGCCTGTTTATGTGATTCTTGAAATCATGCTTCAGAAATCTTATTTTATTGTGCGACTCACTCAGCACACAAAGCTGATTCCTGTAATAATTATTCAGCATCTCTATCATTTTCAGCTTGCTCGTAGTGGCAAATTCCTTTTGCTCCATGTTGTAGATATAAAAATTAAGAAAGTTTATGCACAACAGAACAATAACTATAAAGCAGTCGTGACTTTTTATATCACTGATAGTCAGTACTCCTACAACTATCGTTCCTGCGGCAGTAAATATCAGAAACCACGAGTATTTTGAGCGGAAGGGCAGTTCCTCTTTATTTCGGTGATAATGGCGGAACAATGATGATGCCATAAGCACTGTTACTCCCTGCATAAGTCCGCTCTGCGCTGTAACTGTATTTCCAAGAATTACGATCGTTGCCCAGTCTATGAACATACAGACAGCACATGAGGATATTGCTCCGAACAGCTTTTTCATGAGGAAATTCTCATACTGCATTGATATCAGTATGGGAGCGGCTATGTTCAGCACCAGATTCAGCATCGGCGCTTTTGTTATCAGCCATACTGCTGTTCCGACAAAAAAATAGCCGCCATAGCTGAGTATCTTGATTTTTCTGCTCAGCAATGACTTTCCGAGAAAACTGTCTATAAATACATATATGGCATAAACGTGTATCAGATTAGATGTGACATAAAGTACAATACTCATCAGATGCCTGCCAATCTGTCTCTTACGGCGTTCTGACATCCACGGCTGATGAATAATCCTGAATTGTCAGAAAGATGTATCTCTTTCGGGCTGACATCGGTAATATGCCGTACATTTACATAAACTCCACGGGATATACAGAGGAATCCGCATCTGTCACTTTCAATTATATCCGAAACTTTGCCGTATACAGAAAAAGTGCTGCTGCGTGTATGTATAACGGCTTTTTTCCTGTTGCTTTCGATGTACAGCACTTCCCTGCTCCTTATCCTGTGCCGTATATTATCGAGGGTATATTCAAGGAATGTATCGGAACTTCTGTATCTGTCCATGAATAAAAGCATACATCTTCTGAATTCACTCTCATCAATAGGTTTTATTAGAAAGTCGATAGGATTTATTCTGAAAAGCTCCATAGCGTGTTCCTGTACAGAAGATATGAAAACTATCTGTGTGTCGTAATTCTTCATCTTCCGCCTCAGGAGAGTTCCGAATTCTGTGCCGTTCATCCCTTTGAATTCGATGTCAAGAAATATCAGGTCATAGCTTTCACCTGCTCTGATACTCTCATTAAGTTCTTCACAGGATGAATAAAATTCTGTATGAATGTCCGATTCAAAGCTGACATCAAATCTGCTTAGATATTCCTTCAGCCTTTCAAGTACTGATAAATCGTCGTCTGTCACCGCAATTCTGATCATTTTTTCCTCCATAATATTAAAATTATAATAACAATCAAATTATAGCAAACGAAAAAATTAAAATCAATAGTTGCGTAAATCATTTTCGTGTTTTAACATATTTGAATCAAATAATTTCCCCTTGATTGGTCATTCCGTCTCCATATTATTAATGTATTATGTATGTTTTTGTCGAAAGCTGACGATTGATAAAATACTATCAAAATAATACCGTTTTTTGCATCGTATATCCGCATTATCCTCAGACAGCAATACGCACAAATCAAAGACTGCTCCATTGTGAATTATTACAATTATATGTTGGGTCAACGAATAATATTTGAATTATCGGCTGTTTTATGGTATAATTATTATAGCGGTCAAAACACCGCCAAAGGAGAGGATGCTGCATGAAGACTAAACACAAGGCACTGAGAAAGCTGACTGCACTGGCTTTGCCTGCCGTGGTTTCAGTTTGTGCCGCAAATATGTGCTGTTTTTCTGCATATGCCACTGACGTTTCAAGTGACGGTCTGGATGCTTCCCTTTCTCTTTCACGAGGAGAGAATAATTCCATAATCGCAGATCTCAGCATAAGCAATACTAATTCATTCGATATTGAAAACATAAAGCTCGAAGCCTACGGCATTGAAGGCTATTCCCTCAATGAGGAATGGAAACTGCCCGATACCATTGATGTCATCAGAAGCGGTGAAACTGCAAGTTACAGCACTGAATATTTCCGCAACCTGAATGATACGGGCGGTCAGACATGGGGCCCTACTAACGGTTACGGAAGCAAGACTCGTTCCAGCAGCGGACGTTCAATGGTCTCAAAGGATAATTCCTACGGCGCTTCATACCGTGACGGAAATGCCCTTTCTGCCCGTGATAAAGCCGCCAAAGCCGCCGCAGAACAGAATTCGCAGAACAGCGGCGGAAATTCAAAGGATAGTTCGTCAGGAAGCAACGGCACTCCGTCCACAGGTGACAGCTTCCCTATTAAGACTCTTGCGGCTATGGCGGCGACATCGGGTGCGGCTATGATCCTATGCATCAGAACAAAGGGCGGACGAAAAGTCCTTTCAATGATTCTTGTAACAGCCGCTTTCGCCTCAGCAGGAACTCAATTCTGCTCATTCAGAGCTATCGCCGAGGAGGAAACTACTCAGGAACAGACCGAGGAAAATACCGTGACAACAACAAATGAAGAAACGACCGAAGAACAGACAACTACCGAGGAAAACACCACCGAGCCTGCTGAATCACGTTTCGAGGAGCATAGCTTTGAGATCGAAACTCATAAGGTCATGAACAATGCCGACAATTACTTTAAAGTGAAGATTACATATAATTATCCGAAGCCTGAAATGTCGGGCGGTGAAGTTCTTGAATCCTATGAGTCCATGCTCGATACAGACAGCGGAACTTACATTATATTCACAAAACAGGATAAACTCAGCGGTTCGCTGAAAAAATACGGTGAACTTAAAAGTGTATCATATACCATCTGCGACAGCGAAGGAAATGAACTTATGTGCGGTGAACTTGAACCGTCTGATACATGGACTATTGACGAGCCTGCACTTGTTCACGGCGAGAATACCCTTACTTTACAGCTTGAACATACTGACGGTTCTTCTGACAGTGAATCTATCAGCATCAACAATATCAGTGAAGACACCTCAGAAAAAGATTCACTTCAGGACAGCGATGAGGACGGTATCCCAGACGAAACAGAAGAAAAATACGGCACTGACAAGGAGAATCCCGACACTGACGGTGACGGACTTTCAGATATTGCTGAGCTCACTGTTTTCGGTACTGATCCGCTGAAAAAAAGATTCCGATGATAATGACAAGGATGATAACGATGAGGACATTGACAATGACGGTATCTCAAACTATGACGAGGTTTATGTTTATTTCACTGATCCTGCTTCTGCTGACAGTGACGGTGACGGTGACGGGCTTTCCGATCATGACGAGATACATAAATACAAGACCTCACCAATCAAAACTGATTCCGATGATGACGGCGCAAGCGATAAATGGGAGATCGACAACAATTTCGCTCCCGATAAAAAAGATGAAAGCTACGGTGACCTGATACCCGATAAGAGCGACATCCGATGTGAAAATGAAAATGTCCGCATACAGGATGTTTTCGGCGATAAAATGCTGAATAAAAAACTGAACGGCTATCTCGGTGTGAAGCCTTTCAACATTCAGCTTGAAGAAACTGAATGCGCTGAAATATCGATCTCTCTTGAAAAGCCGGAACTCAGCGAAAATGCCGTACCTGCCCTTTTCTTCTATGACAAGGAAAAATCCGAGCTTTCCGAAACCGATACAACACTTGTGACTGAAAAGGATTAGGACGAAAATATCATTCTTAAATCAGCCGACTGCGAATTGAAGCAGAATGGTATATATATCCTGCTCGATAAGAGTGAATACAGCAATGTCAGCCGTGAAAAGATACTCAGGAAGCAGGAAAAGGGTATGCCTGCAAACAGCGGCATCAGAATACTTCTGCTTACAGATAAAAATGAAAAAGCTGTCTCAATGCAGACAACAGAAAAGTATACAGGAAAGCTCGGCAATTCAAAGAATGCGGCGTTCGTCAAATTCTCCGCCTCCGTTCAGCTTCCCGAAAAGATAAAAGAATAATGTCTTTCAGCAGACTGCCTCGGTGCAGTCTGCTTGTT
>JAEDMD010000167.1 GCA_016303195.1 Oscillospiraceae bacterium
GATAATCGTCCACCGCTTCACGGGTGTATTTCTGTTTGAGCTTGTTGCGGACTTCTCGCTGTGCGGTATCACCGACTTTTATTGCAGTGGTTTCAGCCGCAAGGCTCACATCAACAGCGGTCTGCGTAACATCATGGACAGTGAAGTTTACCGCCTGCGCTGCCTTTTTTACGATATGCCCTTTGACAGTCTGCGGATTCTGACTATTGATAAACCGTGTGACCGAGGGTTTATCGCCCTTGATACGGTATTTCAGGTTTACAGCCTTGTGCAGAATGCCACGACCGCTGTGATGCTCTTTTTCCCCACGCACGATATATGCACGGGTATGAAACCGCCCTCGGCTGTTCTGCTTACGGCGGAAATCTATCTGGAACTGCTTTGACCGTTTGCTCACCTTGTCAAGCCGTGCCTGCGCTTTTCGGAGGTTGTTTTCTTTTCTGTATAGGCTCATTTTTCCTCCTTTCCCTAAAATTCACCATTGACATTTTAGCTAAAATGTAGTATACTAATATTAGCGAAAAATGTTTGGAGGTGTTTTTATGATCACTGCAACAGCAACCGATATACAGAACAATTTTGGTCATTATCTGCAAGCCGTCCAGCAGGGTGATGAGATCATCATTCTCAAGAACGGAAAGGAAGTTGCAAGACTTGTTTCCCATGAATCAAGCGTTTCTTTTCTTACTGATTCACTTACGGGCGTTCTTAAAAATGATTATGATGATAAAGCAATTCGCGCAGAAAGGATAGAAGCACATGAAAATTTTGGTTGATACCAATGTTATTCTTGATGTGCTTTGCAATCGTCCTGAATTTGTCGAAGCCTCATCAAAAGTCTGGAAATATTGTGAAGTCGATCAGATCGATGGCTACATTTCCGCATTATCTGTTCCGAACATCGTGTATATTCTCCGCAAGGAACTGACTCCACAGAAAACGGAACAGCTCATTCAGCAGATCACTATGATATTTAAGGTCGTTGATCTCAAATCCACTGATTTGAAAGCGGCTGCTGAAATGTTCACATCCGATTATGAAGATGCCTTACAGATGTGTCAGGCAAACAGAATAGGTGCGGACTATATCGTTACAAGGAATATCCGTGATTTCAAGGACAGTAAAGTACCTGCCCTTAAACCATCGGAACTGCTTGAAAGAATTTGACCGTAAAGCTGTCGGCTGTTGTCGACAGCTTTTTTATGAACTCTCTAACGGCTTGGTAGTGATAAGTTTATAGATTTTGGTATCTGTCGGGAACTGATCCGTAAACGGCAGCAGCACCTTATCATAACGAATAAGCCCTTCGCCCTGACCGCTGTTTGTGACATATTTCATCTGCTCTTTGGAAATGTGCAGTTTTTCAGCCAAAATATCACGGTCGCCAGCCGCCTGATTGAGCATATACACGAAGTCCGAGTTGTCGAAAATATTCTCCACTTCCTGCGATGACAGCAAGTCTTTTACGTTCTGGGTGATACCAGTCGGCACACCGCCCCACTTACGGAAACGCTTCCATATTTCAGCAGAATACTTTGCGGTCTGTTCCTCCTTGAGAAGAAGGTGGAACTCGTCGATATAGTATCGGGTGATCTTCTTTTTCTCTCGGTTAGCCGACACACGATTCCACACAGTATCCTGCACGATAAGCATTCCGACCTTTTTCAGCTGATTGCCAAGTTCCTTTACATCAAAGCAAATGATACGGTTTGTCATATCAATGTTGGTGTGATGATTGAACAGGTTCTGACTGCCGTTTACGAACATTTCAAGAGAATTTGAAACTCGCAGAGCCACGTCACCCTCTGCCTTTAATTCTTTCTGCAAATCGGATAAAAGCGGCATCTTTTCCGAAGTTGGTTCATTCTCGATAAAATGCTTATATATACGCTGTACGCACTTGTCGATAATGGAACGCTCCTCAGCTGAAAGACCATAACGACCACCGACTATAATTTCGCAGAGCGAAATAAGGAAGTCGGACTTGTTCGCAATGACCTCCATAGGATTACTGAACAGATAATCATCAATCGTAATATCCATAGGGTTGATATGCTGTTCGGAATTGCTGGCAATTCTGATAAGCTGTCCGTGCAGAGCCGACACCAGCGGAAAATATTCTCCCTCGGGGTCACATATGATGATGTCGTCCGTGGTTGTCAGAAAACAGTCGAGTATCTCACGCTTTACGCTGAAACTCTTGCCTGCGCCCGGTGTTCCGAGTATCAATCCGTTGGGATTTTTCAGCAGTGACCTGTTTGCTCGGATCATATTGCCCGAAAGCGTGTTGATACCGTAATATGTCGCCTGTCCGTCCTGAAACAGTTCCTTTGTGGTGAACGGCACGAAAATTGCTATGCCCGAAGTGTGCATTTCTCTTGATACGGGAATAGCGTTATAGCAGAGCGGTAAGGTTGATACCAAAGTCTGCTCCTGCCTGTAATCGTAGGGGAACATGGTGCAGTTATTTTTCTGACAGGTACGTTTCAGCATTTCGGACAGCAATTTCAGTTCTTTCTTTCTACGGGCATAAGCACGCAGGCTTATTGAAATATGAAACAGTCGCTCATTCTTACTGTTCAGATCACCGAGTAGCTTTTCGATGTCCTCAATATACATCTTGATAGCAGGCGGCAGAATGTCCGAATCATAGCCAGCCTGACTTGCTTTTTTCTGCTCATCGACCTTCATGGATTCCACCGCCGTCAGCTTTTTGCGGACAAATTTCAGTGCGTCCACCTGATCAAGCGGCTCGACATGGATATTTACGCAGAATAAATTCTGCATTTCCAAAAAATCACGCAATATTTCATCAGGCAGTTCACCTGCGAGGATATTCAGCCCCCATACAGCACCATAGGCACTGCCGATCTCAAAATTGCTCTTATTGAATTTCAGCGATGACGGAGCGATAAAGTCCTTGCTGTCCATACCTGCATGGAGCATACTGTCCCAGTCGAAGATAAACGGCTGATTTTTGTAGGGATTGAGAGCATAATACAGAGCCTCTAAACGCTGTTTTCCGTCAAGCATTTCGGCATCAACACCAAAAGCCTTAAACCCCTTTATCACGTCATTTTTGATACCGAACAGCTTTGCTCTCGCCGCCTTGTATGAGGTGCTTTCTATCCCAAAAGTCAGGAATTTCCTTGCACTCTGACCGTTAGAGCCTTTCAGCAATTTATCGGTTAGCATTTTAGAATACTCCTGCCGAATATCGTTGAAATCATCGTCCTGTTCGGGTATCTGCACCGTTTTTATCAGCTTTTCTTTCGTCCTGTTTTGGTTCTCAAAGGTCAGCTGAAAACGAATTGTATTATCGAAAAGATTGATGATGTCGCAGTATTTTGAAAAAATATAGTTCTGCTCATCAAATTCCGAAATGGAGTAATTAGCATCATAAAACTGCACTGTCAGGGAATAAAAATTCTCACTGACCTGACACACGCCGTCTTTATACATACACAGGAACGGGATAGTGTTCTGTACAGTCGTGTTACCGCCGTTTTCACTCCGAATTTCCGCCATTCTTGCGGATAAGATTTTCTTCTCCTCTTTTGTCAGTTCAGAGGCAGGCTTGCCCATGATAACAGCCGATTTGGACTTGTTATCACTTCGGGCATCTCTTTTTCTAAAGCCCATTGATTACCTCCATAGCCGTCAATGCTTTTCGGCATTTCTCAGCTTTTTCTTGATTTTCATATATTCAAGCTGTCTCTCAACAGCATAAAAAATGTTAGTTGTTTTGTAATATCGCTTGCGTGGTCTGGTGAAATATTCACGCATGAATTTCGCCTGTTTTTCAAGGAAAATACCGTTTTTGCGGTACAGTCCGCAGAGAATCGCAGGAGCGGCAACAATGCCCATAGCCATAATTGCCGTTGACATTCCCACATAATTTCTCGCCACGAAAAACACAGGCGCACCGAGAGCAAGACCTATTGCAAAACACACGACCTGACGCTTTGTAAGCCCCATGATGAACTTTTCCTTGATGTCGTTCAGGTCTTTTGGGATCTGTACATAATGTGCCATAAGTCCTCCTCCCGGCTATCTTGCGTTAAAAATTGACTTGCTCACTGCACCTGTTCTCAGTACTGTGAAAATCAATGCCGCTGTATATCCCATAAGCATCGCCATTTGCATGATTACGCCGTCCGTAAAAAAACGCAGCCATGTTTGTCCCTGTATCATGCGACCATGGAACACGGCGTAATACAGGTGCCGCCCTACGACAGTCCGGAGGTTTTGAAGGGAGGCGCGGCATGTTAAAAGCCCTGTATGATTACGCGGTTCAAAACGGCCTGACCCTTCCGCCCGGCTTTGTGAACAAGAAGCTTCGGGCTTATATTCTTTTGTCTGCTTCGGGAGACTATCTCGGAATCGAGACTGCTGAAGATACGCTTCCCTGTCCGGACGTGGGCAGCCTGGCCAACGGCAAGGACAAGTGCAATGTCCTCGCAGAAAAGTGCAGCGTGGTCCTCTCCGCGCCTTCGGCGGAGAATCCCAAGAGCGGCTTCTTCCGCAAGACCCTGGGAGACGCCGCTTCCGCGGAACCAAAATTGCAGTTGTGTCTCCGCGCCCTGGAGGATTCTGCGGCTTTTTCCGCCATCTGTGCCGACGCGCAGAGGCGGAAACTGAAGGGAATGGACCGGATTTCCTTTCGGGTTGATGGCAGCCCCATCGTCTCCCTGCCCACGGTAACTGCCTGGTGGACGGAATACAGGCGGCAATTCCAGACCGGGGACGAGACTGCCAAAACACGCTGCCTGATTACCGGCGAGCCGACGGTTCCCCTTGCCACGGTCCCGACCGTCAGCGGCCTCCAGACCGTCGGCGGACACGCCCGCGGTGATGCGCTGATCTGCTTCGATAAGAGCGCCTTCTGCTCCTACGGACTCAAG
>JAEDMD010000168.1 GCA_016303195.1 Oscillospiraceae bacterium
AACTTCTTCTTGATAGCCGCCATTTCTTCGGGGCTGACACGGACTTTCAGGTACAGTGTACGCTTCTTTTCATCTTTCATTTTCTTTTGTTCTCCTTTTCTGTTTTTCTCAATTCGGGGTCGTAGGGGCAGCGCCCTCTGCCAAGCCTTGTGAAGTGTGTGTAGTCGCATTTTGCGCCCACACTTCACCGTGCTTGCTGGTAGAGTTTCGCCCCTGTGGGGCGAATGTCATTTCCGAGCCTTTCGGCTCGGTCTGTTTTTCTCAATTCCGAGAACTGGAGCTGTGCGACTTTCTCTATATCGTTGCTCCCCATAATCAATATAGCGCGCAATTCGGTATACGTCAATAACTATTTTCAAATTTATCAGAATCGCAGAAATTTGATTCGTCAAAATGCCCGGATAGCGTAAACGGCGAAATAGCGTACTTTCAGTTTTTTGAATCGCAAAATTCCCCGGACTTTTGTTAGCAAAGTATGAACAAAAGTTTGTGCGCAATGCGGCTTGTATTTCAAATGTAGAGCGCGCTATAATTGGATCGTAGCAGGTGAGCTTCGGTCACTCGGCTCTGCCTGCTGAGAACAAAAATGAAAGGTTGTGTTTTTTCTATGGGCATCTATACAGAGAAAAGAGATCAGCTCATCGAGAAGATCAAAGGTTTGGAAAAGCGTATCGCCGGCGATACGGCGAAGAAGAAAACGCTGGAGGACAAGCTGAAAGAAGTTTCCCGTCTGGCGATGGCGGAGGAGTACAACTGCAAGCCCCGTGAGCTTGATGAGATCATCACCTCGGAGCATTCGCTGTTGCAGAAACTCCGTGCAAGCGGTCTGTCCGATGACGAGCTGCTGAAACTGGTCGGGACTGGAAATGCTGAGAATGAGAAAAGCAATACCACCGATCCCGTCGCTGACTTCGGACAGCAAATGAGCTTTACGGATAAAGCGAATCCCTATGAGGATTAAAACTATCCGGTAACAAAAAGTGTAGCCGTAAAATACTCAGTCGGCTCAAAATACTGAGCCGACCTTACGGCTATTATGAGGGTGAGAGATAGAAAGCGAAGCCCTCAACTCTAAAGCATAGAGACAGAGAAGCTAAAGGAGTAAAATTCGCTATGAATAAAAATGATACTGCGGTAGAAAGAGAAAAGGCAGAGACAACATTGAACGTAACGTCCGAATACAAGATCGGGCATACCCTTTACACGGTGACAACCGTGTTCAACCCTGCTTCAAAGGAGAGCCTATCGGATATCCTGAATAGGCTAATCATCAGAGAGAGTGAAAAACTCCTCGGTGAATCCGGACAAGAACCTGAGAAGCAGGCTGTGTAACTTTGGAAAATCGGCGCATTGCTGTTTTCGGTATATTGCGCTATAATGATAACATAGCTTGCTGTATCTGTCGGAAAGAGAGGTAAATTATGACAGACAAGATCACAGCATTATATTGTCGCCTGAGCCAGGACGATATGTTACAGGGTGAGAGCAACAGCATCACCAACCAGAAGGCTATCCTCAAGAAGTACGCAGAGGATAATGGTTTCAGAAACCCCGTGTTTTATGTGGACGATGGTGTGAGTGGAACTACGTTTGAGCGTGACGGCTTCAAGTCTATGATGGCAGATGTAGAAGCCGGGAAGGTTGGAACTGTTATCACTAAGGATTTGAGCCGCCTCGGTCGTGATTATTTGAAAACCGGCGAATACATCGAGATCATATTTCCCGATTATGATGTCCGCTATATCGCTATCAATGATGGCGTGGATACATTCAAATCGGAAAATGAGCTGATGGCATTCAAGAACATTTTTAATGACTGGTATGCCAGGGACACAAGCAAGAAAATCAGAGCCGTTTTCAAGGCGAAAGGTCAGTCGGGCAAACATCTATCCAGTCCGATCTACGGCTACAAGCATTCGGAAACGGACAAGAACCTTTGGGTGATCGATGATGAGCCTGCCGAGGTGGTTCGTAAGATCTTCCGCCTTTGTATTGATGGATACGGTCCGGCGCAGATTGCCCGTATTTTAACGGAACAGGGAATCCCCACCACGACAGCCTATGCACTTTCGCAAGGCAGAGACAACGGTCACAAGAATGCCAACCTCAATCGCTGGGGTATGGAAACGATCTCGGGGATTCTTGAAAAGCCTGAATACGCAGGTCATACTGTGAATTTCCGCACTCATGTGAAGTCCTACAAAAACAAGAAGCGTGTGGATAACCCGAAAGAGGACTGGCTGATCTTTGAGAATACCCATGAAGCTGTTATCACTCAGCAGGAGTTTGACTTGGTGCAGGAGCTTCGCAAGAACAAACGCCGTCCGACAAAGCATGAGGAAGTCAATCCGTTTTCTGGAATCTGTTACTGTGCTGACTGCGGAAAGAAATTGTATCTGTGCCGAGCGACAACCATGACCGCCGATCAGGAACATCTGAAATGCGGCACTTATGCAAAAGACAAGAACGGCTGTACAATTCACTTCATCAGGACGATCGTTCTGAAAGAGATCATACTCGGTGAGTTGAACAAGATGATTTCCTTTGTCAGGGAGAATGAGGACGAGTTTGTGCAGGCAGCTATGGATAATTCCGTTCAGAAGCAGTCCTCGGAGCTTGCCAAGTCCAGGAAGAAGCTGAGAGAATCCGAGAAGCGTATCGCTGAACTGGACAGACTGTTCACAAGGCTTTATGAAGATAATGTCTCGGGCAAAATCTCAGATGAGCGATTTGCCATGATGTCGGCAGGTTATGAGGACGAGCAGAAAAAGCTCAGGGCAACCGTAGCTGAGCTGACCACTTACATTGAATCTGCCGAACAGAAGTCCGCCGATGTGACTGCTTTTATCAGGGCAGTACATAAGTATGAGCATATCACGGAGCTGACACCTGAAATTATGTATGAACTGATCGAGAAGATCGTCGTTCACGCTCCTGACAAGAGCAGCGGACATCGTACCCAGGAGATCGAGATTCACTATCGTTTCGACGTTGCCGTAGCGACTGCCGTTGCAGACAGTATGAAGTACGACAAAAAGAGAAAGGCTGCGTAACCGCCGAGGTTACGCAACCTTATCTTCAAATCATAAAAACTTCTTTACGAGTACCTGTCTTTAAGACTGCGGTGTTCTTTTGGAGGTTAAACTAAATGGCTTTTTTCAGGCTTTAATCAGCATCCACAGCAGTTGTTGCCGCAGCCGTTGTCACAGCCGCCGCAGCCTATACCGTTGTTGCCGCAGCAGCAGAAAAGAATGATGAAAAGGAGAATTAAAAGAATAATCCACCAGCAACCATTACCTTCAAATCCGCATCCACAATTCATAAGAACAACTCCTTAATTAAAATGTATTTGAAGCGAAGTCTTTTTTAACTTCGTTTCATAGTACATAATATGACAGCCGAAAAAAAGTGTTACAATTTTTTCCGACATATTGCTTTCGACTGTTATCGCAGGAAAAGAGTGGCATACTATATAAGCAGCACTTCTTCAGATATAACTGAGGATAGCGGTGGTTCAAAAGACTTA
This sequence comes from Oscillospiraceae bacterium, assembly GCA_016303195.1. GTDB lineage: Bacteria > Bacillota > Clostridia > Oscillospirales > Ruminococcaceae > Ruminococcus. The sequence goes on from JAEDMD010000168.1 coordinate 3,527, forward strand.
GGAGGTTAAATCATGATTAATTCAGAGCGTTTTACGAGAAAGTCGATAAAAATAGCTGACAGCGGAATACGGATTGCATCTGAAATGGGGCATACCTATGTTGGAAGTGAACATATACTTCTTGCACTTGTGAACGACAGAGAATGTTATGCAGGTCGGTTGCTTACGGAAGCAGGAGCGTCATTCAATAACGTATATGATGAAGTAATTGCACTTGTAGGCAGAGGAGTGCCGTCAAGACTAAATTACCGCTGCTTCACAACCGCCCTTAAAAGGATACTTGAAAATTCATATAATATTGCTGTGGCGGACAATAAAAAGCAGGTATCTCCGGAACATATCTTAATAAGTATTTTAAAGGATTCGTCATGCAGCGGCTCATCACTGCTTAAAAAGGTGGGTGCGGATATATATAAGATTTCAGGCGAGCTTGAAAATTCAACATCTGTGAATATAAAAGAAGATATAATAATGTCAGTTCAGCCTAAGCCGTCACAATATCCAAATCTTTTCAAGTACGGAAAAAACATAACAGATACATCACTTCTTAAAAAAAATGATCCGCTTATCGGACGTGACAAAGAGGTTGAAAGAGTTTTGCAGCTTCTTTCAAGAAAAACAAAAAACAATCCATGCTTAATCGGTGAAGCAGGAGTTGGAAAGACTGCAATAGTTGAAGGCGTTGCAAAGCTTTTTGTGAGAAATCTTGTCCCTGATATTTTAAAGAACAAATTTATTTTTTCTCTTGATTTTACCGCTTTGCTGTCCGGAGCAAAATACAGAGGTGACTTTGAGGAACGCATTAAAGCCTGTATTGACGAAGCTGTTTCGGCTGGAAATATAATATTGTTTATTGACGAAATTCATACGATTGTTGGTGCAGGAGCAGCCGAGGGAGCAATTGACGCTGCAAATATTATGAAGCCTCAGCTTGCAAGGGGAGAATTACAGGTTATAGGTGCAACCACATTTGAGGAATACAGAAAGACAATAGAAAAAGACTCTGCACTTGAAAGACGTTTTCAGGCTGTACCGATATATGAGCCATCATGCAGTCAATGCATAGATATAATACAGGGAATAAAATCGAGCTATGAAGAATATCATGGAGTTAAAATATCAGATAAAATAATTTCACTTGCCGTAAACATGTCAATCCGATATATAAATGACAGATTTCTTCCCGATAAAGCAATTGATATAATAGACGAAGCCTGTGCAAGAGCAAAGATAAGATACAGTTCGATAGTAAAAAAAGAAACTGATTTAATAGAGGTAAAGAGCGGAAAGCTGTCTGTAAAAGACGTTGATAAGATAATAAGAAACGGAAATACATTCGCTGAGGAGGTAAGTGAAGATGATAT
>JAEDMD010000169.1 GCA_016303195.1 Oscillospiraceae bacterium
TCTTGAGGTCAGGAAGTTCATCAAGTGTGATGCAGTAATCGCTCTGGTAGATCTCGACCAGATTCTCCTCAGGATTATTGTCAGGGCTGGTGAGATAATTCATATACCACGGACAGAAATACAGCCATGCCGCCTTATCATTCACCAGATTCTCCAGTGACGGGATGCTGTCATTTTCAGTCATTGCGACCATTTTCTGACCTTTGGTACTCTGAACAAGACTATAAAAAGTTGAAGCGATAGAGCTGAGATTAGGCTGACCGTCAGCGGCATTGTACTTGTCATAGCCGACAATATCGACCACATCGTCCCCCGGATACCACTCGGATGCGGCAGGTGAAGTTGAACCCGTCCATTCCCAGATCAGATTATCCAGACCGTACTCGTTGGTGAATTTGTCATACATGAGACGGTAGAGCTTCTTGCAGGCATCAGCGCCCTCAGCGCCCCACCAGAACCAGCCGCCCTCGGCTTCGTGGAGAGGTCTCCAGAGTACAGGAACATCGGCATCTTTCAGTTTTTTCAGTTCGCCTGCGATAAGTTCAAGATCGGCAAGAACTTTCTCATGCTCCCATGTTCCCTCAGTCACAGCGTTTTTACAACTGAATGTAGTGAACTTAGGATTTGCCGATTCTACGTAGAAAGCGATATCTTCGCTCCCCTTTTCGCAGGGAACGTTCCAGTGCCATGTGAGAGTGGTGATGCCGTGATATTTGTTAGTCCACTCGATAGCACGTTCAGGCGCATGGTCACGCCATTCGGAAGATGTATTGTATGCAAGCAGGTCAATGCCGCGGATAGCAGGCTGCTTGCCTGTTTTGTCAAGAATATATTCAAATTCAGCCTCGTTGTCCTTAATGAAAACATCGGGACTGCTCCACAGATTGTAGTTGTGGTCGCCGCAGTACTCCTGCTGACCTGCAATGATATGCTTGCCGTAAACGTCGCAGAGGTAGCTGTACAGGCGCTTTGCGGAGTCGGAAGCATTCGGGTTGCTGAGTTCTCTTGTGGGAGACAGATTCTTTATATTGTCATCCGCAGGCTTGATAGTCAGATAGTCGAAGAAGGTGTAGCCCCAGTAGGCTTTCAGCTCGATGGTGTTCTTACCTTTTTTCAGATTGACGATACCGCCCGAAGTTTCCCTGAAATCGGAAGAATACGGGAAAGTGACCTCACCCTGATTTACACCGTTGATATTGAGATACTGAACCTTCTTGTTAGGATCAGACGGCTCGCAATAGCAGATCGACATTTCATAAAGACCTGCTTCGGGAACATCTACATCGACGCTGACAGTCGTGCCCTTCTGGTCAAGGTAGGAAAAGCCTTTTCCCGAAAATCCGCTGAAATCGGTATTTTCAGGAAAATCTTCTTTTTTGACATTGGACGCACCGTTAGCGTGTATCTTTCCGCCGCTTGTCATGCCGTCCTCGAATTCGTACTTCTGAACAGTTGGTTCGGCAGCTGTAATGACCGCAGGAACGGACGCAGTTACCGATGAAGCAGCCATTATAGCAGTGAGGGCTGCCGCAGTGAATTTTCCATGTTTCTTCAATTTTAATATCCCTTTCTGTGGTGTGCCATATGGCAACACATTTTACTTAAATCCTTGTGATTTAATCAGATAGTTTAAGCAACAGTGCCTAATTGCACTTAAACTATCTATACATCTTAATAATAGCACATTTCCTATGAAATTGCAATAGTTTTTTGAAAAAATTGCTCAAAACGATAAATTCGCCCAAATACCGCAATTTTTGATTAATGCCGCACTTTTTTCGCACAATTTGCAAGAATTACTGTCAGAAACAGCGCAAAAGCTGATAATACGCATATTTCTGATACCTGCTGCGATCTTTTTGACGGATGGAATGCCGAGGAGCGCCTTATGATGTCAGTTGACGGCTTAAATTTTATACCGCACATCTCAGCGTATTCCTGTACTGCCGATCCTTTCCGTCCTCTTAGTATGAATCCCGACATTGGTACAGCGCCCTGATTTGACGGTATATAGCCGATCGATTCGTTTCCAAGAGCAATAGTCGATGACGGGACGGACATAGTTTTCAACACTCCGCACATAAAGAATGCCCTTTCGCCAATTTCCGAAACATCCTCTCCAAGTGTCACACGTTCAAGTCCCATACAGCCCGAAAATGCGAAGTTTCCGATGCGTTTTATGCCGCATGGGATATTGACCTCGCTCAGGGCAGGGCAGGCTCGGAAACATGATTCCGGAATTTCTGTGAGCGTATCAGGGATAAAAATATGTTCCAGTGCCGTGCAGCCGCAAAAGGCAGAATTTCCCAGTTTTTCAAGATTCGCAGGCAATATCACCTCTTTCAGCGAATTGCAGGCATAGAAACTCCTGTCCCCGATCTTTCGCATTGTCGGCGGCAGAACAAGACGTTTCAGCGACCTGCACCCGTAAAACGCTTCGTTTGCAGTCTCGGTAACGGCATAGCTGTCGATAACCTGCGGTATTTCGAGAAATTCCGCCTCGCCCTCACAGCCTGTGATGATAACTCTGCCGTTAACGATGGTGTAAAGCAATTTCACTTCATTTGCAGAATCCCCACGAACGGGTATGCTCCCCCATAGCAGAATAATGCAAAGCAATGCACAGCAGACAATACGTAAAAATTTTTTCATGTATAACAACTCCTTGTAACAGATTTAACAGATATATTCTAACAGATACAAATATAAAATCATACACAGAAGTTTTTATCATTTACACAATTATAATATATGATTTACTATAATTTGCTATGTTTCTCCGAGTTGTGACTGAAAAAAATGTAACAATATGTCATTACGTCTTGAAATAAACCTGCAGGACATGAAGATGCCTTACATTCCCAGTTGAAATTTTTTTGAGAACGTGGTATAATTTTGTCGTAAGATAGGAGGGGTAAATTTATGAACGAAAAACCCAATAACAATATACAAAAAAGCCTCGGAGCGCTTCTCATAGGTCTTGTTCTGCTCATCGCCTTTAATGCGCTGATCCTGCCGGTAATAACCGCAGATCCCGTAAAACCTACGGATTACAGCTTTTTTCTCGAACAGGTAGAAGACGGAAATGTCAGCAAAGTTGAGATAACCGATTCACTCATTACTTTTACCACCGATGACAACAAATTCTATTCGACCGTCCGCATTGACGATCCCGATCTTGTGGAACGCCTCAGAGAGGATGGAAACATTGAATTTACGGGAGTTTCCGTTGACCAGAACCCTATGCGGAATTTCCTTTTTGCGTGGGTACTGCCTATAATTTTCATGGTGGTCATCTGGAATCTCATTTTTAAACTACTCGGCAAGCACATGGGCGGTCTGGGAAATGCAATGTCGTTCGGCAAAAGTAATGCAAAGGTCTATGTTAAAGCACAAACAGGCAAGACCTTCGATGATGTTGCAGGTCAGGATGAAGCTAAGGAGGCACTGAAAGAAATAGTGGATTTTCTGCATTCGCCTGAAAAATATGCCGAGATCGGCGCTGATCTGCCAAAGGGCGCACTTCTTGTCGGCCCTCCAGGTACAGGAAAAACTCTCCTCGCTCAGGCTGTCGCAGGTGAGGCAGAAGTGCCGTTTTTCTCGATCTCAGGCTCGGAATTCGTGGAAATGTTCGTCGGCATGGGTGCGGCAAAAGTCCGTGATCTGTTCAGTCAGGCATCCGAAAAAGCTCCCTGCATCGTGTTTATCGATGAGATCGACACCATCGGTAAAAAGCGTGACGGTCAGATAAACAGCAATGACGAACGTGAACAGACGCTGAACCAGCTTCTCACCGAAATGGACGGATTTGACGGCAAAAAAGGCGTTGTGATACTCGCCGCAACCAACCGCCCCGAATCCCTTGATCCTGCACTTCTGCGTCCGGGCAGATTCGACAGGCGTATCCCCGTTGAACTCCCTGATCTCGCAGGTCGTGAGGCTATCCTCGGTGTTCACGGAAAAAAAGTCAAGCTGGCTGAAGGGATAGATTTCAATGCTATCGGCAGGGCTACGGCAGGCGCATCGGGCGCAGAACTGGCAAATATCATCAACGAGGCGGCTCTCCGTGCTGTAAGAAACGGAAGAACCGCCGTGGATCAGTCCGATCTTGAAGAAAGCGTCGAGGTCGTAATTGCAGGCTATCAGCGTAAAAATGCCGTAATATCGCAGAAAGAAAAGGAGATCATCGCATATCATGAGATCGGCCACGCTCTTGTTGCGGCAATGCAGAAAGACTCCGCACCTGTACATAAGATCACAATAATACCCAGAACTTCAGGCGCTCTCGGCTACACGATGCAGATAGACGAAGGCGAGAAATTCCTCATGACCAAAGAGGAAGCGTTTGCAAGGCTGGCAACTCTCACAGGCGGACGCTCTGCGGAGGAACTTATTTTCAACACCTGCACCAGCGGCGCTTCCAATGATATTGAAAAAGCCACAAAGCTGGCAAGAGCTATGGTGACTCGCTACGGAATGAGCGAAAATTTTGATATGATCGCACTGGAGACGGTCAATAACCAGTACCTCGGCGGTGATCCTTCACTCGCCTGCTCATCGGTAACTGCCGCCGAAATAGATGCAGAAGTAAGAAATATCGTTAAATCTGCCCATTCCGAGGCTATCCGCATCCTCACCGAAAATATTGAAAAACTCCACGAACTTGCACACTATCTCCTTGAAAAGGAAACTATCACAGGTGAGGAGTTTATGGCGATACTGAAACCCGAAAAATCTTTTGCATAACATTAAAGGGGCACAGTTTATACTGTGTCCCTCAGTCTGTCGAAAAAGTTTGAATCAAGCCTGAAACTCAAACATTGGGTTTCCAAAGGGA
>JAEDMD010000170.1 GCA_016303195.1 Oscillospiraceae bacterium
ACGGACGTTTCTCAATATCTATGATTTAACGCAAAAAAGTAAATGCTGTTGCCGTTCATCACCAGCCCTGTTCCATCAGCCAGTTATTCAGTTCTCTTTCACGGTCACGCAGTTCCTTGTCACCGCCGTCAAAGTGTCCCATTTTCTTTTCGCCCATGATACCGCCGTCCACGATGTAAAGCACACGACTGCATTTTGCTGCAACCTTCGGGTCATGAGTTACGCACATGATAGTTGTTCCGTCACGGTTCAGGGATAACAGTTCGTTCATGACCTCATCGGAACTTTTGCGGTTGAGCGCACCTGTCGGCTCATCTGCGAATATCATCTTCGGCGAGTTAATCATGCTTCGGGCAATGCAGGCACGCTGAAGCTGTCCGCCTGACACTTCGTTGATGTCATTATCTCCCACATCGTCAATGCCGAGCCTGCGCATGAGCTGTCTTCCACGCTCCTCGGTCGTCTTGCGGCTCTCGGTGTTTTTCTTCGATTTCACCGCAGGAAGAATGATATTATCCAGCACAGAAAGATTTTTCATCATGTACATCTGCTGAAAGATAAAGCCCATTTCATCAAGCCTTAGCTGTGCAAGTGCCTTGTCGGAGAGTTTTGCTGTTTCTTTGCCGTTAAAGATCACCTCGCCTGCGGTCACTCTGTCCATTCCTGAAACACAGTAGAGCAGTGTGGATTTTCCTGAACCTGACGGCCCCATGATCGCAACCATTTCGCCATCAGTGATCGTCAGGTCGATATTTTTCAAAACGTTGTTCTGATGCTTGTTCACTATATAAGTCTTGCAAAGTCCCTTTGTCTGTAAAACGGTATTCATGATAATATCCTCCTTATTCTATCGAAGCGGTATCGCTTGCCTTTATCGTTTTAGTGTAAAGTGCAGTCAGAAACGTACCAATGACCGACACACCGATCAGAATGGCAGGGCATATCGCAAATATCTCCACTGCATCAAAAGCTATTCCTGTTGAAGAAACACTTCCGATCTGAGCAAAAATGAATGTGAGAAGTGCCTTACTCATCGGGAGTACGATCACAGATGCGAGAATGACCGCAATGACCGCTGTAATAGCGAAACGCAGAGTATGCTGTCCGATCACAGAACCATTCTGAAAACCAACCGCCTTCATCAATGCGATCCCGCTCTTTTCCTTTGATATAAAACTGCGCTCCATGAGTATAACAATCAGCGCTGTTACGATAACTGTCATGAGCATCATCATCTGCTTGACGCTGTTCAGTGTGCCGGACATTTCGGTAAAGGTCTCAACTACTTCTGAATTCGTGTAGATCTTTTCTACACCTGTTATTTCTTTCAGCTTTTCGATATTACTTCTGATTTGCGTTTTGTCGGGCGAATTATCGAACTCTATCTGAATACCCATGAAATTATTGACCTTATCCAGATCCATCTCCGCATCTTCGCAAAGGCGGGCCGACATACCATTATTGAGAAAGGTAGAGAATGTTCCTGTAATGATGAACTCCTTTTCCGTACCGCCCACATTGACTTTGATAGTATCACCGATCTCTGCACCAAGTTTTTCCATTGCCGCAGAGGTGAGTGCAGCTTCATCAGGCTTCATGGGAGCGCTGCCTGCATCATAAATAAATGTGTCGGCAGGTGTATTTCTTGTGACAATGTAAGAAATACCTGCGTTTTTGTCACCGTGTACAGTCGTATAGATACTTCCCATTGTAACAGTGCTTTTTCCGGGCATATCGTTCTCGTCAAGTATTTTTTCCATTTCTTTCACAAGATTTTTCCAGCCGTCGTCGTTTTTCATAGCTTCATCGACAGCCTGTTTCAAAGAGTCATTGTTCGGGATCCCAAAATCAATGATAGATGCATCTGTTTCAACGGGAATACCAAACAGGAAGATCGGCTTGTCGCTGGATAGTGTATTTGCCATAGTGGACATGATTGTCATCATCAGAACGCACAGAGTAAATACGACTGTAATGATTGAAAACTGCTTAGGTGCGCTGAGAACGTCATTCAGAGCCATAAAACCTGTTGCAGGGAGTTTGGAGCGTCCAAGATGCATAACGCTTCTTTTTCCGAAACGTTCACCTGTCTGACCGCTGCGGACTGCATCAATGGGAGACAGCTTCTTTATGCCCCTTGTGCATCCGTAGCTGAATAACAGCATCAGTACGATCACAGCGGCAGAACCGGCAATTCCGATCATGGTATTGTTTCCGCTGAACACGATATTTCGTGATACCGATTTAAGAAGATAACTGCTGAGAGGTAGCGAGCCTGCATATCCGATCAAAGCTCCGATAACAGCGATAGCAGCATATTTGCTGATATACAGGCTGCGGATGGTTCCGTTCTGAATGCCGACCGCTTTCATAACGCCGATCTCACGGAATTCCTCTGAGATAGTAAATCCGATGGCAAAACGAAGCGTAACAAAGGCTGCGATCACAAGCAGGATACTGACTGCAAGCAGTATATACGCAGTTATCATATCATATATAAAAAAGCTGGAAAAGTGATCCCTGGTATAAACGGAAATTCCCTCTGTATCTCCGGCTGCTTCTATAACTGCATCTGCATTGTCTGTTTTTACATATAAGGTCTTTTCTCTCGTAAAAGCATTGTTTTCCGATGCCTTGTTCATTTTATCCCAGACAGCGCTGTTCACTATAACATGAGGGGATGAAGAATTATTCGTGTCATGAACTACTGTTTTATAGGTACTTTCAAATCGCAGCGAAAAGGTTTCCTCATTGATAGTTACTGTCAGAATATCACCCTTTTCCAATGAAACACCCTGCAAAAAGTTTTTGGTGCAGTAGAAGCTGCCGACAGGAACACCCGTGATCTCCCGATCTTCGGCATCAAAATACTTGCAGCCAAATTCCTTGTCTGAGAAAAAGCCTGTGCCGTTGATAAGGTCTTTATGTTTTTCTCCGTTCAGTTTGAAGCAATCAGGCGACAGATAGAACAGTTCCTCCACCTTTACTTTTCCCACTTCGGGAAGAACGATGAGTTTCTTTTCAAGTTCCTGATCGGACGGCGTATTTATCATTACATCGGGCGCATCGGATATTTCAATGAAGTGTTCGATACCGCCTGTTACTGCAATGATATTGTTCAGACTTGCCGCTGCAAGCATCGAACACAGTATCACGAACAGGAGTAAAATGATATTCATGGTTTTCTTGCGTTTCAGATCTTTTTTCAGTATCCTCCAAAACATAGTGCATTCCTCCGTATCTTGTATTGGTATTCTCTATGCTTTGATTATAACACGGAAATTCTTAACAAGTCTTTAACTTTTGAAAAGCCGTAATAAAAAAGCGCAGCGATGCTTTACGGACGTTTCTCAATATCTATGATTTAACGCAAAAATGTAAATGCTGTTGCCTTTGAAAAAGTTATGATCTGCATTTACTTTTTCCGTTATACATGATATTATAGAATAATAAAAACCGTAAGGCTTAAATTCCTTACGGTTCTTAACTATTCATTTTTCTGCCGGTGTTTAGCTATTAGTTTTCAGTTCAGCTTGATAGCAGCCACATCCACATGATTCGGAATGCTGTTGAAGGTATAAGAAGCCACTTTATCGCTGTTATAGACCACATACTCATTTCTGTAATTGAGCGGGATCACAACGCTGCTCTCATTTGCACTGTTCAGTGCCTTTGTGTAGATCTCCTGTATCTTCTCATTATCGTCATAGGTGTAAAGTCCCTTGATAAGTTCCTTCGCCTCATCCTTTGACATCGTGGCAAGCGCTTTAGCCACCTGCGGATCAGTGGAGTAAATGCCGTCAGCCGATGTATAATCGGTGGAGGGATACATATTCGCTACAAAGGTGTAGGGGTCATAAGGGAACCAATAGCTGATGTATGCGGTCATCTCATAGTCCACCTGAGAGAAGATCTTGTCAAAGAATGTCATCAGGTCAAGGGGATCGGTCTTGATCTCGATGCCAAGTTCCTGCATGGTCTGCTGATAGTAGAGTACCACATCATCATACACACCCGTTGCAGGATAGGTGATGGTATAGGAAAGCTCTGTGCCGTCCTTATCACGTACTCCGTTTCCGTCGGAATCCTTCCAGCCGTTATCTTCAAGGAGCTTGACTGCTTCGTCAAAATTATACTCAGGTGTCTTGATATCGTACTTGCAGAACGGCATATTTGAAGGCATTACCGAGTCGGCAGGGGTACGCAGTCCGGAATAGATATTCTCCGCAACAGAAGCCTTGTCGATCGCCATTTGAATAGCTGTACGAACGTTCCGGTCATCAAGCCCCTTAACCTCGTCATTGAGTGCGATAAACTCTGTTACAAAGTTGAAGTCGGAAATTTCGCCCTTTATGCCGTCCGTCTGTGAAAGTTCGAGATAAGAAGCCGCATCAAGTGTTTCAGAACCGATAATGAAGTCCACCTCTCCTGCTCTCATGGCAGTTACCTTCGATTCGGGTATCACCTTTACAGTAAAGCTGTCCGCATCGGGAGCATCTCCCCAGTAATTCGGGTTCTTAACGAACTTGTATTCGGTTGCTGTTTCGTTTGCGCTCTCAAACATATACGGACCTGTGCCGGGCGTGTGATCCATAAGATATTCTTCATTTACAGTGCCGTCCTCATTGAAAGCGGCAGGTGCGAGGATACCTCTCGGCATAGCCATGGAAAGATCGTTTAGCACATTATAATAGGGGCGTGACAGGTGGAAAGATACCGTGTAGTCATCATCAGCCGTGATCTCTGTTATCAGCGTGTCAAGCTGACCGTAGTTGGTGCTTGCTCCCAGTGTGGGACGCATATTGTCAAAATACAGCTTGACTGCCTGTGCATT
>JAEDMD010000171.1 GCA_016303195.1 Oscillospiraceae bacterium
TTCGATCTTTACAGTAAAAGCAAAGTATTTATCCTTTGAAGCCTGATTACCAGTTACAGCCTTGCTGAAAGTGAGATCGTAAGAAGAGTATTCATTTGTAAAGCCTTGCGACTTGTAGTCAGAAGTTTCAACGCCCGGTGTCTGAGTAGTTTTACCAGTTATCACCTGTCCATCAGAGCCGTATGTCGTTTCGTTAATTGTGACTGTGCTTTCTGTTGCATGGAGAATATACTGACTTACCTGAAGTGTCTTTACGCCAGCATTTGCTCCACTCGTAGGTGTAACATCTTCTACATAAACATCAAGGATTCTCGTGCTGTCCGAATCATAAGTAACGCCCTGTGCATTTCCCACTGTTTCCGTGATAACATAACGGTAGATACCGGGTTCAGTAAATGCAACGTTTGCAAAACTAAGGGTAGCAGTTTTCTTTGCGTATTTTTCTCCTGCATCAAGGTTCTTTACATAATCACTTGCACCTTTATTAGCCTGAAGAACTGCCGAACTTGTATCCGCCTGTGCAAAGCCGATTTCAAACTTACTATCCGTGGTAGTGGTATCAGTAATACCTGTGCCTGAGAACACGATATTTTCAGGCGTAGGACCGGAATAAACAGCGATAGTTTTTCCCGAAGCATCGAAATTCTGAGCTGTTCCTGCTGTTACAGTATACTCAAACGATACATTAGGAACATTAGAACCTTCGTCCATAACGAGGTACTTATCGAAACTTGTTGTTGAGCCGTTTACAGCAGCATAATTCGTTCCTGCCGTACTCGCCCCCAAAGGCATTGAAAGAGCCATAGAAGCGACCATTGCCAGCGAAGCCGCACCGGCTGCGATGACCCTTCCGAACCTGATCTCGCCGTTTTGCTTATAGGCTATCACATCACCCTGCACGAACTTGCCGAGCCGGTATGTGATACAGAGATCGCCGTCCTTGATCATCGGATAAGCCGAATTGTTACGACAGACAAACACGCCTGCAATCCAATAAAGCAGCACCCACAGAGCAATTGTGGTCATCGCTGCCTTTATAAAGAAAGAGATCGCATAGCTTTTTGCCGTCCGCTTTTTCTTAGGCTTTTTAGGCGATGTAGGATTGGTGACTTCACTCATGCTGTCACCCATAGGCATCACGCTCCTTTATCTGATAGGTGTTTATCATTCAGGAACTATCCTGAAATCCACGCTCAAATACATTGCCTGCCGAATCGTGATGAAAACTTGTCTGCATATATCCTGAACGCACAAAACGCCATTTCATAGCTTTTTCAACTCCCTCCATCGTATTTGATCTTGTATTGTATGTCCTTATCGGATCATATAATCAACAACAAAGTACCTGTCTGCCTGCCTATTTACATAGGAATTGAAGCCCTCACGGGTCATTCTTGCTGTTTCATCAAGCGTGTTCTCATTTGCCGAAAGCAAACTACTGACAAGTTAATCACTCTCCACAGCCTTAAATTACCGCCCAGCCGACGGTATTTTTTATCTACACAACAGTATACGCCGTCATATTCCTTAGATTTATGCTTGCATTCAGTGTTTTTTTCATCACCGAACCGCATTTGCAGCGTATCATTTTATCTGAAAGCTTAACGCCTTTTACGGCTTCTCCGCAGGAACTGCAAATGCTTGCCGAACGAAAGTATTTCGGTGCAACTCTCAGCTCGATACCGTATTCATGGCATTTCGCTGTCAGCTTCTCCCGAAACTCCCGAAGCCGCTGATTTCTCACAGCCTTTGCTGTATAGCGGTCAAGCACCATTCGATTCACTTCAATATCCGCAATAGCTATGTAAGACGGTTTGTTTTTCACTATCTCAGCTATCGTTTTGTTGATGTGATCTTCACGAATATCGCTTATTCGCTGATATAACCGCTGAACTTTCAGCCGCTGCTTCTCAATGTTTTTGCCCTGCGTTTCACCGCCGTGCTTTTTGCATTCCAGCTTGCGTGACAGCTTTCTCCGTTCCCGTTAAAGTCTTTCTTCAAGCTTTTTTATCTTGGCGATCTTATTGATATTTTCATAGCTTTCACCGCTGCTCAGAACCGCAAGCTCTTTCACGCCCAAATGTACACCGATTCCCTCTGTTTCCGCAACAGCAGGCTCTTTGTCGGGAACATCGACCATCGCAGAAACAAAATACCGTCCTGCACGTTTGGAAATGCGTCCGCTGAGTATGTACAGTCCTGAATCGGTAGTCGGTATATAGCCCTTTTCTTTCAGCCGTATCCAGCCAATCGTAGGTATTTTTATCCTATGCCGCTGGCACTTGCAGTCAATACTGTTGCCCCGATAAAAGTACATTTTCACATCGGAACGGCTTTTCTTCTTGAATTGAGGATAACCGCATCTTCCCTTAAAGAAATGCTTGAATGCTGCATCAGCATCGTCAATACTCCGTTTAACGGCTTTTGAGCTGACCTCCTTTATCCACGAATATTCCGGATTATTCGGCAGAAACTCATTATTCAGCCAAACAGCGAAAGTATTTCCATTGACAAAGCTTTCGCCGTTCTTATACCGTTCCTTATTGTGAGCAATGAATAAATTGTACACAAATCGGCACACGCCGAGAGTTTTGTTGATCTTTGTTATCTGTTCGGGAGTAGGGTCTATCTCGACTTTGAAGCTCCTATACATTTCATCACCCCAAAGAAAAATTATTTCGATAAATACAGATTGTTCATTCCCTCGAATGCTTGCATACTTTCAAGCTGATAGTCCATATCACAGATCAAATCACTGTAATACGGGACAACTTCCTCACCAAGAGTAATCGTTTTGATAAGTAAGGGAGCGACCTCCCCAGCATGAAGCGTATCTTTCAGGACAAACCAGCCGAATTTACTGCCGTACTGCTTTTCGTCTGAAATGTAAGCACCCACATATTCCCAATGGTCCGCCGCATGATCACCGAAAGCAACATAAAGAATAATGTTATTGCGAGTGTTCTGGTCAGAATAACCCGTTTCAGCTGTGCCGTCAGGATCGTAGGTCACACGGAGATGTGTAGCACCGCCGATTTCAAACGGAGCAGAGTCCCAATCGGTATCCGCATCGTTCCGTTTGACAAACTCATGGGAGATAGTGCCTGTCGGAGTTGGCTCCACTGCTTGTGTTAGCGCTATGTTTCTTACACTGTCGGGATATGTAACATCAAAAATGCTTTGCAGATAAAGTCGGACAAAGGCATCATAATTCTCAAGGTTGCAAATGCTGACTTCCTCTGTCACAGGATTGCCCGGGACGAGGGATTGATCGTCAGCGCCGAAATTAGTAAACACCCTAACGGCATACTGTGGGGAAGTATCGGTAAATGAATCAAAATCGGATTTGGCAACATTCCAGAGAAAAATGCTATATAATAGTATAGCAACAGCAATAACTATCAAGGCAATCAATATTTTTCTCTTTCGATTGACATTTCCCACCTCATTTCCTCCTGCACATACTTGTTAAGTATCAAATCAGATTTCGCAAAATTAAGGATTTGACGATATGGTAAAATAGTTAACATAAAGAATAATAACACAAGTCATCGGCATATTCGATTCATATAGCTATTATTAATATCCAGTATATCAAATTTTAGACGCATTGTCAAGATGTTTTGCCAGATTTTGTATTTATTCGTCAAAAGCAACAAATTCGGTGTGAATTTTATCGGAGGTACTACTATGAGCAAAGGAACAATATATAAACGCAAGGACGGGCGCTGGGAGGCTCGTATTTCTATGGGGAAAGATGAAAACGGAAAGTGCGTATTCAGGTCATTCTATGGCAAGAGCCGTGAAGAATCCGAATACAAGGCTATGATCGCACAGGGTCAGGCAGAGGAAGAATATGTTGTAACGGAAATGACGGTCAGAGAGCTTGTGACCGAGTGGCTTCATGTGACCGCTTCACGCATTAAGGAATCTACGGCTGCAAACTATGCTATGAAAGCAGAAAAGCACCTTATCCCTGCATTTGGTGAGATAAAGTGCTGTCTGCTGAAAGCAAAAGATATATATGCTTTTATAGAACGCAAGCTCAAAGAGGGGCTGTCGGCACGTTATCTCACGGACATTATCGTGCTGTTTAAGTCCATTTATCGTTATGCTGTAAGAGAATACCGTATTCGTAACGTACTTGACGGTATTATTCTTCCCAAAAAGAATAAGCCTGAAATTGCTGTCATGAATAAGGAACAGCAGCTCAGGCTTGAAGAATATCTAAGGGAACACCCCTCATTTTCGGGCATTGGTATCAATCTTTCGCTGTATATGGGCTTGCGCATTGGCGAAGTTTGCTCTCTGCAATGGAAGGACATTGACCTTGAAAAACGTATACTGACCGTCAGCAAGACCATTCAGAGGGTACAGTGCAGGACGGGATCAAAACACACCAAGCTCATTATCACTGAGCCGAAAAGCGAAAGCTCCAAGCGGGTGATACCTATTCCCGATTGTCTGCTCCCTATGCTCAGGCAGTTTAAGGATAGTATCGAGGTGTATGTGGTGTCCGGTAAGAAGAAACCTGTCGAGCCGAGGACAATGCAGTACCGCTTTGCTAAGATTCTACATAACGCAGATTTGCCGTCATTCCATTACCATTCACTCAGACATTATGTAGAGTAAAATAAAATGGTGAGTCTTACTAGAAAGCCACGAATTTACCGGGGTTCAGCTCAAAAAGACTCACCATTTAAAAATCTTAAAGGCTCTTGAGGAAAGACATCAGGTCATCGTCTTCGTTCCAGTCGGAGTAGTTTTCATTGGGAGTAATATCTTTGCAGGCCGCCTCTATCGCCTTTCTTT
>JAEDMD010000172.1 GCA_016303195.1 Oscillospiraceae bacterium
AACATCCCCCTTGACCCCAGAAATGCCGCCTTCGGCGGTTTTTATTATTTTTTTAGTAAATGCTGTCACCGAATCCACCACGACCGTGGCTTGACAAAATCAGGGGAAATTGATATTATATATATAATAAATGAAAAAGGAGCGGAAGCTATAAGGTGGATACAAACGAACTGCATAACATTATTCTTGAACAGCTTAAACTAAAACAGCCGCTCTGGTCAAACTGGATCATCGGCGAACAAATCGGCTCAGGCGCTTACAGCATGGTCTATAAGATCACCGCCGAACGTTCAGGCCGTACCGATGTCGCCGCTATGAAAGTCGAACCTATCGTCCCTTCCGAAAGCGCTATGCTCGACGAGGAAAGACGTATCCGCTCCATCGAAATGAAGCGTGAACTGGTCATCAATGAATCAAATATAATGCACAAGCTGAAACAATGCCCGAATATCGTCTCCTATGAGGACGAGTCCTTCTTCGATCTCGAAATCGACGGCAAAAATGAAGGCTGCTATTTCTGCCTGCGTATGGAATATCTCTCCTGCCTCGGCGATCTTCTGAAGAAAAAAGGCTCTTTTGACCTGTCCGAAACCAATATCCGCCGTCTTGCCGCTGATATCGCTAACGGTATCAAAGCGGCTCATGATATGGGTATCATCCATCGTGACCTGAAACCATCAAATTTCTTCCTCGACGAGGAAAGCGGAACTTTCAAGCTGGGCGATTTCAATATTTCCAAAGAAACTGAATATACCCGAACTTTCGCAGGTACTAACGGATATCTTGCTCCCGAAGTCTACAAGGCTAAGTCAAATGTCGGCGAATATTACACAAAATCTGCCGATATCTACTCTTTCGGCATAAGCCTTTATGTTCTTATGAATGACCTTTATATGCCGTTTGAGCGTGAATTCCGTATTTCCGCAGATGATGCCATCGACCTGAGAGTGCAGGGCAGACCGCTTGAACCGCCTGCCAACTGTTCAGCGGCTTTCGGAAATATCATACTTAAAGCCTGTGCATATGAGCGCCGTGACCGATATCAAAGCATTGACGAGCTTATACGTGATCTGAAAAGGCTTGAAAAAGTTCCCGTCCGCCCATATCACAGCGGTCAGAATTACGGAACTGCGGCAGATGCGGCAACTCCGAGAATAAATATTCCCCCTCAGCCGCCTGTACAGATGCAGGAACAGCCACAGCCCAAATATGCAAAAGAAAGCCGATTCGGCGCATTCAATCCCGTTCCGCTCATTGCGCTGCTGTTGTCACTTCTTGTGGCGGCGGCGCTTGGCATCGCTTTTTATATGCTTCTCAGCAATGAGGGCGAGACTTATGTTACTCCAATAACGTCACTTTCCGCCAATAAGGACGCTATCGACATTGCACTGAAAGAAAATGTTGAGATAACCGAAGTGGAATGTCCCGATGTGGTCGCACTCGACAGCCTTGAACCAATGTTCGGATATAAGTATTCCACGGAACTTATCTCATCCGACAGCAGTCTGATACTTTATGTTAACGATGGCGCAAATGAGGAACTTCTCTGGACTGCGCCTGATGGAATAAATATTTCAGCGGAACATAAGGACAATGCATATTATGTTACGGTTGATGCTACCGATTCATACGGCAGAGATCAGGACGGTGCAGTAACTTTTTACAGCGCAGACAAAACTGCACTGTGTAAAGTCGATGTCCATGTGAGAAATACAGGACCATTCAAGGAAGATGTTGAACTTTCATCAAGTGATCCCGATGTTATTAGTTTTAATGATAATAAATTCCAGCTTACAGGTGCAGGAAAAACAACTGTTTACTGGAGTTACGGCGGAGAAGTTAAGTTCAGCAAGGAGATCGAGGTAGTGAAGAATAATTAAAAAAAGCGCCAAAGGCGCTTTGGAATTACCATATATATGTTCAAATCAATAAAAAAATGCGACGAGCAAATTGGTTGCCCGCCGCATTTTTATATTATGGAAGTGAGGTTAAATCCTGAACTAAACAGGTCTTTGGATAATAATACCGCAGATCAATGACCGTAGCATGAGTAGATATCCTTCATGCCGCTTCTGCGTGAAACGTCCCACACACCGCCGTCAACGCTGTTTCGGCTGATACCCAGCTTTGAATCATCGCTTCCGCTTACAAGATCCTGAAACTGCTTGACTTCTTTGGATGTATAGACATTCTTAGGGTCGGTATAGATATCGCTTTCGCCGATCTCAAAGGATGAGACTGAACGTGCAGCCGAATCAAGAATATCTTTCATTTCTTTTTCACGGACAGTACCGAAAAGATGAAAACCGCTGTCTGACTGCTTAAAAACTTTTTCGTGTGAGTTGTCATCCATGTCAAGCGACATAAAAGGAGATGACATTGCACGTACTGTATCTGCAACAACATTCACTGCTGTTCTCTTTTTAGCTTTCATACCTTTCCTCCCTCTGACTTGAATAAGCCATATCCGTTGTACTACAAATAGTATAACATACACATAGACTGAAATCAAGATAAAAATTGCTGTTTTTTTTGTCAGTGACCATAAATTGACATTTAATTGTCAACGGATTTACTGGTAAAAAACTGAATTATGGTCAATTGTGTTTACATATATCTGGTTATGATCCTGCAATAGGCTTAACACCGTCAGAAAGTATACAAAAGGTATATAAAATATATATTATTACTCTGCCTGAAATTCCTTCTCAGCCTCTTTTTTCATCCTTTTTATTCTTCTCATACCAATTTTATATATCAGGAAGTTTAAGATAAAGGTCACCCATAAAGCGATCACGACTATTGTGACTTCGGTGCTGTTTCTGTAAGCAAATAATGCAGCACCGCTCATCCAAAACGGAGACAGGAGTAAAGCTGACAGTAATTTGCATTGTTCGACAGTTTTGAATATTATCGGCGATCTCCATTCAAGGAGCATTACAAATGAAAGGAGAAGCCATAATGAAATGGAGCAGTAAACATGCATAGCAAAAAAACTGTTTTCCTGAAAGTGCATTTCGGTTATGTAAGATTTGCTCGGAAACATGAAAAATAAAGCAGGAAAAAGTGTCTGCAAGGCAGGTAACAAGCACAGCTTCTGCGTCAGAGCGAGTTCTTTTTCATCGGGGACAATGTTATCCTGCTTGTCAGATTTCAGCATTTGCGAAAAATAAACGATCGCAGGAACGACAGATATAATTACGAGAAAAAGATAAACAAAGTCACTAATGTCATAATATCCTTTTTTCACATCAG
The DNA here is from genome assembly GCA_016303195.1 of Oscillospiraceae bacterium. Classification (GTDB taxonomy): domain Bacteria; phylum Bacillota; class Clostridia; order Oscillospirales; family Ruminococcaceae; genus Ruminococcus. Next base: position 3,256 of record JAEDMD010000172.1, read on the forward strand.
GAATAAGGGATAATGTTAATATTGCGGTCACAGAGCCGACAGCGAATTTGAACGCTTCAATAATTCTGAAAAAACCGCCTGAGATACATTCAACAAATGTGATGAGCAGATAAATGAAAAACGGAATGAACAGTCCCGAATCAGCATAAAAATCACCGAAAAATATCATTGCGCCTATAAATGCAACGACTTGTAATCCTGTAAAAATGCATAGTTTATGTCTTAAACTTTCTTCATCAATAGAATTTATGAACTCCATTCATGACCTCCTTTTTATCTGACAGGACAGTAGCCTGCAAGCTGTATCATTTCCTGTCCTGTATCGGTGAGGAGAAAATCCTTTATTTCCTGCGCCTTTTTGTCGCCGTTTTTCACAGTAACAGCGTAATATGCCGAAGTAAAGGGATATTCTCCGCTTATGAGCTGTTCGTTATCGGGAGAGATGCCGTTGATCTTCAGAACCTTGACATCCTCGCTTTTGTAGAGATTGTTCAGATAATAATAAAATGTATATCCGAGACTGCTTTCGGAATTATGGTAAGCGGAAATATAGTCAATAAGCTCTCCCATTGCTGTGACCTCGTAATATGATTCCGCAGGTTTCATCATAGGTATGCCGTTCATGACGATATTTTCCATAGCCGTCTGACTTCCGGAATTCTTTTCACGCTGATAGGGGATTATCTTCTCATTATTACCGCCTACTTCCTTCCAGTTCGTGATCTCGCCTGAGTAGATCTTCTGTACCTGCTCAACGGTCAGACTTTCAACGGGATTATCCTTGTGGGTGATGAAAACGAATCCATCCAGTGCAACGGGAGTAACATCCATCTCGACATTATTCTCCTCAGCGAGGGCAAGTTCCTCATCGGACGGCTCAGTCACGAAGATCAGCTTTTTATTCTCATGACCGAGTATGAGATTTTCGTAAGCAGGGCCTGTTGTGTTATGGTCGATATACGTTTCGATAACGCTGTCATCCACATCGCAGAATTGTCTTGCAAGCTCGGCGGTTATGGGGATGGTAGCGGTTGAGCCGTCGATTTTTTTGAGATCAGAGCTGTTGATTTTCAGCGTATCGGCGGAAATTTTATGCCAGTCATCGGGACGGGTAAGAAGTACATTCACATTTTTGCTGTATGTACCGACCTCGCCTGCCTCCTGATCTTTTACCATTTTATATCCTGTATCGTAAATATGCTTGTAGCATAAAGTTCCGCCCACGATAGCCAAAGCGGAGGCAATTGCCACAAATAGGGGAAGTTTCTGTGAAAAAGGTGTCTTTTTTTGTTCCATGGGAGGTCCTCCTTGAATGTTTTTTTAATTATAACATTTATATGTTGAAGTGTCAATAAAATATATGTATAATCCACACAGATCAATTTTTGGGTCATAAATATTAATTTACTGGGCTGTCGGGGACGCCAGCCCCTACAATTCTTTCTTTGAGCGCATAATAAAGAAAGAATCAGCAGAAAAAATTTGCGGTCTAAAAAGCAAAAGTCGGCGAAAAGGGGGAAGGTCAAGG
>JAEDMD010000173.1 GCA_016303195.1 Oscillospiraceae bacterium
CTTTGGAAACCCGATGTTTGAGTTTCAGGCTTGATTCAAACTTTTTTGACAGACTAAGAGCCATGAGTTATCTCATGGCTCTTAGTTTATTATACTGATCCTGATTCATATGTTAATACTGATAATCTTCCTGATTATCGATCTCTGGTGCAGGTTCAGGTTCCTGAACCGCTCTCACCGAGCCGAAAACGTCATTCTGAAGCATATTATAATTCGCATCGAAATCCACATTGAGAACATTCATCAGGTCTTCGCCGACCCATACATCCTCAGCCCAGAAAGTGCCATCATAAGGAACTTGTATCTGCTTACGTTCATATCCAAGAGCGAACGGCAATTTCAGCGAATACAGATACATCTCCAGCCCTGACATATTCGTGGAAACATCGGGCAGAACACGTGTAGCGATATTGGCGAATATGGATGGATTGAAAGTCTTGAGCTTGTTCAGGATAAGCTCAATAACTCTGCGCTGACGGCTTGTACGCTCGAAATCGCTGTTTCCGACGTTTCTGATACGTGAATAAGCCAGTGCTTGTTTGCCGTTGAGATGGAGGTGACCGCCGCCTTCGAGAAGATCGGCGTAAATATCGTCGCCCATGAGATTATTCAGTTCTGCCTGCAAGATAATATTTATCTCACCTGCCTCCTCGTCAGAAACATCCAGATCAAGTCCGCCGACTGAGTCAACGATAGAAGCGAATGACAGGAAGTCAATGCCGACATAATCATCTATACGTACACGGAAATTGTTCTCAATAGTCTCCATAAGGAGGTCAGCGCCGCCAAAAGCATAAGCGGCATTCAACTTGTTCCAGCCGTATCCGGGAATCTCCACATAGCAGTCACGCATGATGGAAGTTGTAATGAATTCATGAGTACGGGTGTTGATGGACACAAGTATCATCGAATCCGAGCGGCCTGCTTCTTCACTTCCACGGTTGTCAGTTCCAAGAACGAGGATACTCCTCACATAGCCTGCATCCAGCGCACCATAAACATGAGCATGACCTTGTGACGGGACTTTGTCGACCTTGCTGATAAGGCTCAGCGAAGCACACGAATACAAACCGAAAACCAAGATAAAAGTGGTAAGGACGATCTGAAAAATGCGCTTGACGATCCTTCCGCCGAGGCTTTTGTGATGCTTTTGTTTCTTTTTTGTGCGATGCTGCTGCTGAGGCGGCGCAGGAGGCGGTACGTAGGCAGGCTGTGACGGCCTTTGCTGATAATTCTGCTGAGGGCGGTCATTGTAGTAGTGATAATTGGGTTGTTGTGGCTGTCTGTACTGTCCTCCATTGTAATTCTGTCTCTGTTGATACTGCTGATTCTGCGGTCTTTGCTGATACTGTTGATACTGCTGATTCTGCGGTCTTTGCTGGTACTGTTGGTACTGCTGATTCTGTGGTCTTTGCTGGTATTGCTGATATTGACCATTGTATTGTTGCTGTTGGGACGGTCTGCCGTATTGCTGTTCATTGGAATAAACGGGGCGGCTGTCGGGACGGCTGAATTGCGAGTAATACTGCGGCTGTTCGTTCAGCGGCTCGCCGTTTGCGTTTCTGCGGTCATCACGATACTGCTCATATCCGTTTCTGTTTTTCTGTGGCGAAGCGGTGCGCTTTTTTCTGAGCGGCGGCAGATCGTTGGCAGGGGACTGGGTTGCATAATTGTCCATATCCTCAGGAAGAAGCATGGTATCTTCATTATCTGAATTTTTTCTTTCCTGCATAGTATTTTTCCTTTCGTGCGTTTTGTTTGTCTTTTTATGAAAAACCTGCAATCGGATGACCGAGTGCAGGTTCTTTTGTTCTTGAAACTGCGTTCAGCAGTTATGCTTTTTTGAATCTGACAGCAATTATAGTTATCAGTGTCCACAGCAGATTATAAACTGTAATGGAAGTTGCTGTCAGGTAGATGTAGCTTGATGACTGAAAAGCCTTTGACATTATCAGTGCCATGCTGAGAGCGAATGCCAGCACAATTGATGCGGTCTGTAAGATAAGACCGATTATAGCTGAAAAATGGACTGCTTTAGTGCCGATTATCAGTTCAGCCAGTGAAGCGAATTTGCCTGTTGTAGCCATTGAAGCACTGAGACGGACGGACTTTTTAGTCTCCTCGTTGAAATCATCATGCAGTTTCTGAGGAAGAACACGTGACATTGCTTCAGGAATGTCGAACAGGTGATAGAGCTTTCTTGTAGTGATGCATGGGTCAACGCTCTTGATGAAAATGCATATCTTATTCTTACAGAGCTTTTTAGCCCAGCGCTTAACGTATCTGTCAGCCACCAGATCAACAACGAACATAGCGGCGAGATTGCCTGAAATTGAAAGATACAGTACTTCCTTGCCGCCCATTGCAAGCTCGTCCTCTTTTGTTTTAGTCGGAAGACCTTCAATGTTGTGGCTTATCATCAATTCACGGTTGCCGAAAAGGATACGCTTGTTGCTTATCCAGCCGCACATACCCATATTTTCCTCATAGGAGTAATTTTCTATCCTGTAAAGAGGACGCTCACCGTCGGTAACAACGTCATTGAAAAGCTGAGCCATGATGCTTCCGCCGTGTTGTGTAAGGCTTGCGGCTTCAAGAAGCGCTTCATCCAGCTTAGTGTTGGAAAAGACCTTGATACCGTCAAGTCTGACAGTTCCCTCAGGGAAAAGTGAAGCAACATCCACAAGAACGGAATTGGTGTCATAAAAATCGTCAACACTCTGATATCCAAGCATAATGCCTTTGTTCTGGAGTGCGTTCTTTGACATATTTTCCAACGGCATATTGCATACCAGTGGAATGGAGATGCACGATGCCGAAGCAACTATCATACTGAATACCGAGAATCCGAAAGCCCATGCTTCAAGTGAAGCATAAGTGCCTTTGCAGAAGTAGATGAGGAACATCGAGATAGCAAAGGAAACGATCAATATTATCGGAGCGGCAGTTTTGCAGTAATGGTCTGACATATCCGAAGAATATGTGTATCGGAGAAAATCCGTGAGAAAGTCGGTTTTACGCATAGAAGCGAGGATAGGAAAGTCACCGAGAGTTCCTCGTGTGATACGTTCGGCACGTTCTTCGTCCATGACATAGGTAACACCGTGACGGTCAAAATTCCGTGAAACGAACTTGAAATTCCTTGCGGCTCGCTTCATGATGAGATATTTGCCGAGGGCATTGAAGAAAAGCGAAAGTATCGCCACAGGCATATAAATGTGGATATTTTCCGTACTCAGCAGTTGTGGACTTATGAAGGCGGGGATCATTGCAAGTATGCAGGTGACAGAAGTCATAGCCGCCATTGAATCGCAGTCCGCTTTCAGTGTGAACAGTTTTTTCAGACCGTTCTGCATAACAGGGAACGATGCAAACATGGCGATAAGTCCGAGAATAAGATGGACTGCAAGGTAAAGTCTGACATTTTTTGTTGTCAGTATGCTTGCGATAGGGAATTTAAACTGATCGCAGATGGTGATGTACAAGCTCATAAAAGCGGTCACAGCAAGAATGAAAACCCTTGATGAAATAATGCTTCTCAGGTCATAGATATCACGGCCTACGTCCTCGACATCGCCGTAATAGTTGAAATCGACGATACGCTTTGTACGTTTCTTTCGTGTCTTTGCGGCGGCGAATTCGTCCTCGATGTCAACATCCACATTAGATGGGATATGCTGAGTCTGAGCCTTTGCAATTTCCGAAAGCTCTTCATCGGTATACGCACCGAGGGGCTTTTTCGGGTCAATACCCGAACTTATAATAGCAGTAGGTGACGGAACGATATCTGTTATCTGCTTTTTGCCTTCAGGGCTTTCAAGTTCGGCAAGAATTGCTGCACGGGTCTTTTTCTTCTTCTGGAACGATGGTGGAGTATACATATACTCGCCGTCGGGAGTTTCCCTGTCGTAAGTAAGGTCGGGAGATCGTCCCCAGCGCTTTTTTCTTGTGCGCTTTGAACTTACAGCCTCTCTTGCTCTTGTAGAATTCGCCATTCTGCGTATTTGCGGAGAATCCGACGGAGCAGGGTGAGCTGAAGGCTGATCCAGAGGTTTAAGCGGTTTTCCACGAGGGACTGACCTGATCTCGTCCATTGATCCCTCATCGACCATAGCGACTTTTTTATCCTGAGGAATAACACCAACGTTTTTCTGAGCCGATGCAGCCATCTTTGAAAGGTCAGGGAGCTGTACAGTGGAATTAAGTATCTTCTGTGCATCTACTCGTCCGACGCTGACATTTGAAGATTCGGGAGAATATTCGTCCAGTATCTCCTCCAGAGATGGTTTCTTTTCTGGCATAATTATCTCCTTATGTGTTATTTCTGCGCTGGCGGAGGACTTCATACATGAAGATACCTGCCGCAACAGACGCATTTAGTGAATTGATTTTTCCAAGCATAGGGAGTTTTATCATAAAATCGCATTTTTTCTGTATCAGCTTACTGATGCCGAATCCCTCAGAGCCGATGACCAGACCACAGCTTCCTGTGAAGTTAGTTGCGGAATAATCACTTCCCGAAGCATCAGTACCGTATATCCAAACGCCGTTTTCCTTGAGCATATCGATAGTTGAAGCAAGGTTGGAGACTCTTGCAACGGGTACATAACTTGCAGCGCCTGCGGATGTCTTGAAAACAGTGGCATTGAGTGAAGCGCTTCTTCTTTTAGGAATGATAACGCCGTCAGCGCCCGATGTTTCGGCAGTTCGGATAATAGCGCCCAGATTGTGAGGGTCTTCGATCTCGTCGCAAATGATGATGAAAGGCTTAG
>JAEDMD010000174.1 GCA_016303195.1 Oscillospiraceae bacterium
ATTATAGCTGACCACATACCAGCCGTCAAGAGCGCCGTTTATCATTACTTTTGCGCCATCGGGCATCTTGCCTATAACAACTCCCGAAAGTGACGGATAATTGCGGATATTCAGGTTGCTTCCATCGGTTGTGACAGTTCCCCAGCGCACAGGTCCTGCATTTACAAAGGGGATGCCGAAGTAGTCACAAAGAGAGCGGACGATATTTTTTGCGATGTTTTCGAGATTATTTTTCAGCCACACTTCATCGGCGAAATTGTCATGATAGCCCAGTTCACAGAGAACTGCAACAGCTTTCGTTCTCAGCACTTCACCGAGAGAAGAAGTCGGGACAGCCCTGACCTTATCGGGCAGGGGATAAATGGCTTTCAGATTATTCGCAATGATATTGGCGAGTTTTTCGCTGTCAGCGCTTTTCGGCGCAAAATAGACATCTATTCCTCTCAGCCTGCCTGCCAGACTTTCGGGAGCAGCATTGGAATGGAGAGCGAGATGAACGTCATAATTCCCTGCATTTGAATCCTGTATAGCACCTGCCACATTTCTGACAGGGTCATTCCGAACAAAGCTGATGCCGCAGGAGCGCAGATAAGGCTCAATACGGTCAGCCAGTCGGTTCATATAAAGCTCCTCGTTGCCCTCAGTGGCATACTGATTCCACTCCTGAGTTGAGGGGCTCAAAAATACCTTTGGCATGATATCATTCCTTTCGTGAGGATGGAGTTCAGCTCCGATATAATATATGCCTGATATTCGGGAAATGTTACTGTTGTGCAGAATTTATGAGTTCGTCAGCATATTCTTTCGGGAACGGCTTCATTTCATTGCCGTTAATGGAAAAATATGGCTGACCGTCGGGAGAATCCGCCGCTACAATGATATAATCCGCATCATAAGTTGTTCCGAACAGTTCAAGATCGACATTTTCTGTGTAGTAGAGCTTTGCAAGAAATCCCTCTGTTTTGCATTTTTTATCAAACTCAGCCGTGTATTCCTCAGTGGGCTGTTCGTTAAAATTCTCAATATTGCCGATTCCGTCATGAATAATGTCTTTTATCGTATCGGCATTGACGTCGCAGTAATTGCCATTATTGTAAAATTCCGCAACATACGAGCCGTCACGTGGGATCTCCTTACCGTTGCAGACCGCCTCAAGAAGCTCAGGATCACTGCAAAGCCTCATGAGAGTTTCGGAATTGTTCCAGTCTGTTTCACAAACAAACTGACCGTTGAGGTATATCCTGATATTATCGGAAACGGCAGTAATATAAGTACCGCTGAGATTTCTGTAATACTGCATACCACTGTGAAGACAGGCTTTTTCGCCGAGCAGAGGAATGTCGAACTGTTCGATAGCGGTGTCATAGTCAACAGGAGTTTCACTGATGAGCCTGTCGATCTGAGGGGCATTTGTGTATCCGCTTTCGCTTCCGTGGAGGAACGTAATATCAGCGTTTATTGAAAGAAATTCGCCGTCTTTAAGCGAAGTTTCGGGTTTATAGCCATTGTCGAATCCGCTCCATTCATCACCGCCGATAAGATAGTCACCGCACATAAAAGCGCCGAGTACAGCGTTTTCCTGTGTATCAACAGCCATTGCATCGTCTTCGTGTTCAGTGGCTGACGATGAAGCAAGTGTATCGGTTTCGGAGGATGAGGCGGTTTTGTCGGAACATCCCGTGAACATGGCGCATACTATCATTAACATTAATAATTTTTTCATAGTAACTCCTTAAAAACAGTATTGACGATCTCAGCCGCCTGATCTGTGGTGCTTGCACCGCAGATCTGAGTGAAATAAAGCACCGTGATGCCGCTTTCCGGATGGACACAGAAATATGTACCTGTCCAGCCATCCCAGCCGAATTCACCGTTTGCAGAATGGATGCGTGATTTTTCAACATCGGTCATTATCCGCATGAAGCAGGAATAATTGTAACCGTTCAGCCTGTCCCACATACTGCGAAGCTGATGGCTGTTGAATTTCGGCGATGTCATGTATTGGAAAGCCTTTTCACTGATGAGCCGAATGTTGTTATGGCATTCGTGAGTGCAAAGCATATTCGCAAATTTTGAATAGTCATTTATTGTTGAGAAAATACCTGCACCGCCCGATTCAAATGCTGGCAAATCGGAAAAATCTTCAATTCCCAGATGAGAACATTCCGTCTGAACAAGCCTGTTATCGCTCCATGAATAGAGAGCGGCAAGTCTGTCACGTTTGGATTCGGGAACATAAAAATCGGTATCGGTCATTTCGAGCGGTTCAAAGATGTGCTTTTTCAGAAATTCGCTGTATCTCATGCCGCTTGATCTTTCGATGACTGCACCGATAATATCGGCTTCGACACCGTAAAACCAGTAATCGTCGGGAATGTTATAAAGCGGAATAGACGCACAGTCTCTTGCAAACTGCTCTGTTGTGTATGTTTCACCTTTAGCCCGACAATTAAGCATTTTCATATAAACGTCACCCGAAGCCCGGACGGAATCACACCAATCGCTTGGATATGGCAGACCTGCGGTCATATTCAGAAGATGTTCAATAGTGATAGGCGGAACATTGTCTCGCTGTTTGATCTCAGTTGAATCGGAACTTAGTGAAATATGGCTGAATTCAGGGAAAAATTCCGCAAGCTGAGTTTCGGGTCCGAATAATCCCTGATCCATTGCAATCATTGCGGCGGTCGCTGTGATCGGCTTTGAAAGGGAGAAAAGTCTGCAAACTGTATCGGTACTCATGGGGATATTTCTCGATTTATCGGCAAATCCTACCGAGTTTCCGAACAATTCACTTCCATGCTGAAAGACGAGACAGCTCGAACCGATGCTCGTGCCATTATTTGCGGAATCGGACATTATTCTGTGGATTTTATTATACATTTATGGTCACTCCTTTGAAATAAAAATTTGCTATATGTTAAAAATAAAATATTAACTCAGACTATTGACTTTTACTATTTAAAGCGTTATACTTTAAATGATGAAAAAATCTGAAAGGAAGATGGATATGGATATTCTCGTTGTCGGACTCGGACTTATCGGCGGCTCGCTTTGCAAGGCGATGAAAAAATACACCTACCACACTGTCACAGGAAGTGACCTCAATCATGATATTGAATTTGCGGCATTGAGAGATGTTGCGGTGGACAAGGTTTTTGACGGAAATTACAACGGCTATGATCTTGTGATTATTGCGCTTTTCCCTGAAGCTGCCGAGAAGTTTTTCCGTGAACACGCACACGAATTCTCAAAGGGTACGCTCGTCACTGATGTATGCGGCATAAAAGGCAATTTTTCGGGAAGAATGAAAGAAATTGCCGAGGCGAACGAACTTCGCTATGTAGGTATTCATCCAATGGCAGGAAAGGAATTCGGCGGTTATCACAACAGCACAGGTGATCTTTTCCGAAAGGCGAATTTTATTATTACTCCTTTTGACGACAGCCGTGAGAACGATGTTGAAATTCTCAGACAGCTTGCGACTGAGATAGGCGCTGGCAAGATAGTCGTGACCAGCCCTGAGAATCACGATAAAATGATAGCCTATACCTCACAGCTTGCACATATTGTTTCAAGCGCATACGTAAAAAGTCCTGAACTTGGGCTTGAATGCGGATTCAGCGGCGGCAGTTTTCAGGATATGACCCGAATCGCCACCATGAACGAAAAAATGTGGACTGATCTTTTCATGCAGAACCGTGAGCATTTACAGTACGAGCTTGACATTCTCATCAGCAATCTGCTCAAGTACAGCGAAGCGCTGAAAAATGCTGATTCTGAGGGGATGCGTTCACTTATTGCAGAGGGCAGGGAACTGAAAGAGGAGAATCTCCGCCATCGTGTCGGTCAGCCTAATTAAAATATTTTGCTGCGAAATCAGGCTCAGCCGCATGGATGGACATTTCGTTCAGATACGCAAGAGGTGAATCCGCAGGCAGGCTGAATTCAAGACCGTAAGCGCACAATGCCTGATAGAAAACGCCGTATCGCTTATTTACAGCGGTATTTCCGTATTTTCCATCGCCCAGCAGGGGAGCGCCCACATGAGCAAGATGGGCACGTATCTGATGGGTACGGCCTGTGTAAAGTGTGACTTTTACCAGTGAAAGGCCACCGTTGACTTTCAGTGTTTCGTAGCCTGTTTTTATTGGTTTATAGCCATCCAGAGGACTTTCGGATATCCTGACGATATTCCGTGAGTCCTCTTTTTTGTGATAGGCTTCAATAATATCCGCAGGCTTAGGTGTCGGTGAAACTGTGATGCATAAGTATATCTTATGCACAAGTCCGTCACGGATGGCGGAATTCATCTCACGGAGAGCTGCGGCATTTTTTACCGCAGTCACAAGTCCGCTTGTATTGCGGTCAAGGCGGCTGCAAAGAGCTGGAGCGAATGAACTTTCCTGATCGGGAATGTATTCCTTCTTATTATATAGGTAATGTTTGATACGGTTTATGAGTGTGTCATCACTGTGTTCGCCGTTGCTGTGGGAATCCAGTCCCAATGGTTTGTTAACGATAATAACATTTTCATCCTCGAACACTACATCTACGTAATCAGGCGCATTCATGAAACTCATGTCATGCTGTTTAGTTCCCGAAAGTTCATCTTTTACGTAAACTGTCACCACATCGCCGCTTTGCAGTTTAGTGGATATCTCACATCGTTTGCCGTTGATCTTTATGTCTTTTTTGCGTATAAGGCGGTACATCATGCTTTTCGGCAGGTCGGGGAGTGCCTTCATGATGAATTTGTCT
>JAEDMD010000175.1 GCA_016303195.1 Oscillospiraceae bacterium
TTCGGGATGCAGTATGCATTGCGTTTTCTGTCAGAACAGTGTCATCAGCAATGAATATAATGGCAAAATAATCAGCACTGAACGGCTTGCGGATATTTTTCTTGAATTGCAGGATAAGGGCGCTGACAATATTGACCTTGTAACTCCAACACATTTTGTTCCCGATATTATTGCCGCACTTGACATGATAAAGCATAAACTGAATATCCCTGTTGTATACAATACAGGCGGTTACGAACGTGAGGAAACCATTGCGATGCTTGACGGATATGTTGACATTTATCTGCCCGATATCAAGTATTTCTCATCCGAGGTCTCACGGAGATATTCACACGCTCCCAATTATTTTGAATATGCATCGAAAGCTGTTTCAGCTATGGTGAAACAGGTCGGAAAACTTCAATACAATTCCGACGGCGGACTTTTGAAGGGTACTGTCATACGTCACCTTGTTCTGCCGAAACAGCGTCATGATTCAATGAAGATAATGAACTGGATAGCTGATAATTTCACATCCGATGAAGTTCTTGTCAGCATAATGAATCAGTACACACCTTTTGATTTTATTCCCGATGAATACAGCGAACTGAAACGAAAGGTCACAAAGATGGAGTATAACAGTGTTGTGGACCATGCGGCTGAGCTTGGGCTGAACGGCTTCACACAGCAGAAAAGCTCCGCTTCCGATAAATATGTTCCGCTGTTTGACTGTTCGGGTATATGAGCCGAATTTCAGCCATCAACTGACCACCAAAAAAATTTTCTGAAAAGTGTCACATTTTCTTTTCTGCAAGCGTTATATATTGCGAGACGTCTCAAAGAAGGTGATAAAATGACATATGAGGATTCACAAAAACTTCATTCTCTCTACGAACTCTATGAACAGCCCATGTACAGAATAGCCTTTGCGGTGCTTCACAGTTCTTCCCTTGCAGAAGATGCTGTTTCCGATGCATTCGTTACTGTAATAAGGCATCTGCACAAATTCAAAGAGCCTGACAGCGCAAAGACACGGGCTTATATTGTAAGGATCATTAAATCGTCAGCTATCAATATATACAGAAAAAACAAACGGCAGGTAGAACGGGAAGTTTCAATAGACGATGATGTTCTTCAATATCATGACCCGAAACAGGATGTTGAATCCTATGTCATGGACAGGCAGGGCTTTTCACAGGTAAACACAATGCTCGATGAGCTTAGCGATACAGACAGGAATATCGTTCTGCTCCGATGCAGGGATGAGCTTTCATGGAAGGAAGTTTCAGATAAAATGTCCGTCACCGAATCAAATGCACGGAAACGCTTTCAGCGTATCCGACAAAAACTTACAGGCAGGAAAGGAGAAATTCCCGATGAAAAATAACAGACTTCCCTCAAAGAAGGAATGGAACAAAATAGTTGAAAATGCTTTTTCGTCAGGGGAAATACACAGCTTCTCCGACAGATATGAGCGCCATAAGGCAGGTTTGCAGAAAGGGATAATTATGGACAGCAATAACAGAAAACGTACAAAAGAGACTTCTCAGAAAAAAATACGCATGAGCGCAATTGTAAGCATGGCAGCCGCACTTGCACTCGTTCCCGCATCAGTGCTGACTATCAGCCATCTCGGAAACAATAAAGCTCCCTCAACAGAAATAGAGACAGTTGAAGCAACTCAGGAGGAGACAACAACCGAGGAAGTTACCGAAGCAGAGGCAATGCCTGTTTCTGAGGAAGCCACTGAGGGAACCGAAGCCGCCGAAGATTTCTACGCAAAGATCGAAAAGACCGCAGAATATCAGAATTACATCTACGTGAACTATCCTGCTGACGGCGATAGGATAAACGAGACTCTTACCACAGAATTTGGCTGGCTTCCCGAAGGGCTTACACTTGGAGGGGAAAACACCAGCATTGCAGGCAAATACCATAACGGCTACGGCGGAGGTATGACCCCCGGCAGGATGATCGTTCCCGAAACAGGTATACAGGAAAGACTTGACAATTCCGCTGATTTTGAGCAGTACGAGACCGATGACAGAGTTATCATGATAAACTATCGTGTCGGCTACGAGGAAAACGCTCCCCATGACGAGGATTTCGTACAGGACAAGCCTGCACATATTAATTTCGGCAGAGAGGTATGGGTGGCATTCAAGGGTACGAAATACGTTCAGATGTTCTACATCACCGACGATTTCAGCAAGGACGATGCCCGTCAGATAGCCGAAAACATCCAGCTTGTCCCAACCGATGAAGAAACAGCCGGTGTCTGGTTTGACCGCTATGAGGAAACGGGGGACATGGAATATGACACCGAAAGCGTTTATACTCCGCCAACTTTAGAAAAGGACAGCGCTTCTGTTTTCAAGATCGGTGATACTATAAGCAAGTCTTTCCCCGGCGAATCAGTAAACATAACCGTCAACAGCGCACGTTATCAGGACAACTTTGACGGACTTCACACCGACAGTTGCGGATGGGAGACTGATTTCAGCGAATATCTCGACTCAAGCGGACGCATAATCAACCACAGAGAATATATGCAGTGGGGCGATGGTGTAAATACTATCGATACTCCTGTTTCATTTGAAAACCAGTTAATGAAGGTGCTTGTTCTTGATGTGACATATGAAAATACAGGAAGCGCAGATATCACATATGACAGCGGAATTGCAGGCTGTATTTGTCCTAATATCCTCACTGAGGACAACGGCAGTATAACTCGTCCGTCATTTATCACAAAGGATGGTATCGGATTCGAGGATTCACTGAGACATCTTATGAGCGATGATATGATGTTCTCGTTTGATTCACCTAATAAGGGCAGCAAGAACCATGTTGAAATCCCCACAGGCGGTACTGCTGATATACAGCTTGCTTTCCTTGTCAGCGAAGATATGATCGGCAATGTTTACATCAATATCACAGGCGATGACTGGGCACGTTCAGACACTCCTATTCTTGATCTGTGCGATCTTAAATAAGAACCTGTCCACATAGGGTGAATAAGCGGTACGTTCTGTACCGCTTTTCTTATGCCATGACCGTTTTGGATATGCGTATATCACCGTTGTCAATATCCGCAAGTACGCTGTCTCCCCTGCTGATGTCACAGTTCACTATCATCTGTGCGAGCCTGTTTTCCACCAGTTCCGTGACTTTTCTCCTTATAGGACGAGCGCCGTATCTTTCTGTATCTTTTACTCTTGCAATAGTCTCAGCCAGCTTTTCGGAATAATCAAATCCGATGCCGAGTGCCTCCGAACGTTTTTTCAGATCATTCAGCGAAAGCCTGCTTATTTCCGCAAGATCGGCAGGTTTCAGCTTGCCGAAAACTATCGTTTCATCTATGCGGTTGAGAAACTCAGGTGTGAATCTTTCACGCAGTCTGCTTATAACTGCTGATGTTTCTGAATTTTCACCGTTTCCGAAACCAATCGGGCATTTTTCCGAAATAAGCTCCGCTCCCACATTGGTTGTCATGATTATCATACAGCTTCGGAAGCTGACCTGACGCATTGCCGAATCTGTAAGCATTCCGCAGTCAAGCACCTGTAAAAGAAGATTAAGCACCTCACTGTCGGCTTTTTCAAGTTCATCAAAAAGTATCAGCGAATATGGCTGACGGCGGACTTTCTCACAAAGCCCCTTTCCGCTCTCGTCATAGCCTGCATATCCGGGCGGCGCACCTATCAGCTTTGAAACTGAGTGCTTTTCCATAAACTCCGACATATCTATGCGAATGAGACTTTTTTCGCTTCCGTAGCAATATTCCGCCAACGCCCTTGCAAGCTCGGTTTTTCCTACTCCCGTAGGCCCTGCAAAGAGAAATGATGCCATTGGACGGCGGCTGTCACAAAGTCCCGAACGTGCCCTGCATACCGCCTCGGTCACTTTTCTGACAGCTTTTGAATGACCGATGACCCGACGTGACAGCTTCATTTCAAGGTCACGGATACGATCTGTCTCACCTGATTTTATCCGTTCGGTGGGAATACCTGTTTTTCGTGATATCACAGCGGTTATATCTCTTTCTGTCACCGCTGTCGGGACATCTGTTTCAGTGCAGTTTTTCAGTTTCACCGCCGCACAGGCTTCATCAAGAACATCAAATGCCTTATCGGGCAGTGAGCGGTCGCTTATATATCTGACGGACATCCTGACTGAAAGATCAATTATCTCATCGCTTATCTCAACATTATGAAAATTCTCATAATTCCGCCTTACTCCCTTGATTATCTCGATACAGTTGTTCTCCGTCGGTTCTTTTATATTTAACGGCTGAAATCGCCTCTCCAATGCCTGATCTTTTCCTATGGTCTTTCGGTATTCCTCATAAGTGGTTGCGCCAATGACCTGCAATTCTCCACGGGCAAGCTGAGGCTTCATTATATTTGCCGCATCTATCGCTCCCTCAGCCGCCCCTGCACCGACAATTGTATGAAGTTCATCAATGAAAAGAATGACATTTCGGGCATTTACCGCTTCGTTCAGACAATTTTTCAGCCTTTCCTCAAAATCTCCACGATATTTCGCTCCCGAAAGCATTGATGTCAGATCAAGGGCAAAGATATACTTATTTTTCAGGCTGTCAGGAACATTTCCACGCATGAGTATCTCCGCTGTCCCCTCTACGATCGCAGTTTTTCCAACACCTGCCTCACCGATAAGACATGGATTATTCTTCGTTCGCCGTGAAAGTATCTGCAAAAGCCGCTCGACCTCATCTTTTCGCCCGATCAGCGGATCATTCTTTCTCA